>JAJCYL010000082.1 GCA_029262955.1 Cytophagales bacterium
CATTTCCCATCCGGCTGTTACCTCTCCAATCCCTGGAACAGCCAAGGTGAAATACATGATAGATAACTTTGGTGCGGCGCAAGGCAGATTACCTGATCAGGCTATGAGGAAGAGAATGGAGGAGTTTTATGATGGGTTGTAACCTATGGAAAGAACTATCTCACTGATTTACACAGAAGCTATTCATTGAGGCTCACGGAATACAATGAAGCTATCCCTAAAATGTCATTCCAGGTAAATTAGAGGTACTTACCTTGTTTTCCGGAGCATTTACTGTGAATCTCAGAAGCAGAAAATACCGGATTTTATTAATGATGGCCTTAAACCGTACAAATTTGGTTTCGAGGAATTTTTTATTGGCTCTTGTGATTTACCTCCAAGTCCCGTAGGGACGGGATATCTGTAATAAGAATTAACAATACTAATAAGTCCTGTAGGGACGATACTATCCAATACCTGTTTCGTACTAAGTGCCGTCCTCTACGGGACTCAAATTATTTATTAAATCAAGCCTATCGATATTTCGTCCCGATGGACTAACTTATTTTTTTAGGGTACTATTTATCTATGTAAATTTAACATATAATATTAATTTTACATAGATGATACAAAGACGACTTGAAAATATCGTCCTCTCCACATTAGCGGAAACACCCTCTGTTGCATTAATTGGTCCAAGACAGGTGGGCAAAACTACCCTGGCTTTTGAGATCAGTAAGTCCATTCCATCCGTATATCTTGACCTTGAAAGTCGTTCAGATATTCAAAAGGTGGAAGATATTGAACTCTTTCACAGGGCCAATCGTGATAAGCTGATCATCCTGGATGAAGTACAACGAGTCCCAGAGATTTTTAACTCAATTCGAGGATTAATTGATTCCGAGCGTCGAAAAGGTAATAAGACAGGTCATTTTCTTTTTCTGGGCTCTGCATCTATTGACCTGTTGAGACAATCAAGCGAAAGCCTGGCCGGTCGAATTTCATATGTAGAGCTTTTCCCAATAGATGCATTAGAATTCCTGAATATGCCGACAAACATTCATGACTTAAATGATTTGTGGGTAAGAGGTGGGTTTCCAGAAAGTCTTTTAGCTGGTGATAAAAGCAGTTTGAAGTGGCGCATTGATTTTATTAAAACCTATTTGGAACGTGATATTCCGCTCTTAGGGCCCAGGATTCCTGCTGCAACTTTGGAAAGATTTTGGACTATGCTGGCCCATTCGCAGGGCACAAATCTGAATGCCTCCAAGCTTGCAAGCGCCCTTGAAGTTTCAAGTGTTAGCGTTTCCCGATACATTGATCTCTTTGTGGATCTATTGCTCATCCGTAAGCTGATGCCCTACACAGCTAATATTAAAAAGCGGTTAATTAAGTCACCACGAATTTATGTGCGGGACAGCGGTATTAACCACGCACTACTTAACATCCAATCTTACAATGACTTACTGGGACATCCGGTTGTCGGTAAAAGTTGGGAGGGTTTTGTAATGGAAAATATCGTATCCCTATTACCTAACTGGTCACAAGCCTATTATTACAGAACTGCCGGAGGAGCGGAGATTGACCTGGTTTTAGAATTTGGACCGGATGAAAAATGGGCAATTGAGATTAAGAGGGGAGTCACTTTTAATTTAAGTAGAGGTTTTCATGAAGCGTGCGTAGACCTAAATCCTACGAAAAAGTTTGTCATCCATGGCGGCCAAGACAGATTCGAACTACCCAATGGAATTGCAGCTATATCGCTATATGAGTTTATGACTTTGCTGAAAACTGAAAAATAATTCATTTCGGAGTTTCAATAATTAATTCCAGGGGTCAGTTTTTCCTCAAGTATCTCATTTCCCATCCGGCTGTTACCTCTCCAATCCCTGGAACAGCCAAGGTGAAATACATGATAGATAACTTTGGTGCGGCGCAAGGCAGATTACCTGATCAGGCTATGAGGAGGAGAATGGAGGAGTTTTATGATGGGTTGTAACCTATGGAAAGAACTATCTCACTGATTTACACAGAAGCTATTCATTGAGGCTCACGGAATACAATGAAGCTATCCCTAAAAAAGTCATTCCAGGTAAATTAGAGGTACTTACCTTGTTTTCCGGATCATTTGTATCTGTAATAAAAATTAACAATACTAATAAGTCCTGTAGGAACGATACTATCCAATACCTGTTTCGTACTAAGTGCCATCCTCTACGGGACTCAAATTATTTATTAAATCAAGACTATCGATATTTCGTCCCTATGGGACTAACTTTTTTTTTGCCAGATCAGGAACTCTTTTTCTTTTTTGCCAAAGGGTAAAATAGTACCAAAGGGTTGTATATTGCAACCTTTTGGTGTATATTGAATAATGTATGGCAACTTCAATTAAACTTTCAGATACTATTGTGAACGACGCCAAGCGATATGGTAAGGTCTATAGCCGCTCAACACCCAAGCAAATCGAGTACTGGGCTAATATTGGTAAAATAACTGAAGAAAATCCCGATTTACCTTATAACTTCATCAAGGACATCTTATTGGCTAAATCGGAACTAACAGATAATCAAGTCGTTCCTTACAAATTTGGATAGTATTCTATGAATGTTGTTCAAACATTGAGCTTTGGCAGGGTTGTTAAAAAGCTGCATAAAAATCAAAAGCAGGATTTAGACGAAGCCGTAAAGGCCATTATGGACAATCCAGCTATCGGCGATGTTAAGGCAGGAGACCTGGTCGGGATTTCTGTTTATAAATTCAGGATGGTCAAACAACTCACCCTGCTTGCATATCAGTACGAAGATCACACTATCACTCTTACCTTACTGGCTTTGGATTCACATGAGAACTTTTACCGAGATTTAAAAAAGTCGATGTAGTTCATTCTATGTACATCTTTGACGATATACTTACTCTTCAATTGTAACTTACCTTCAATTGTAAGTTTTTCTTTTTAACCAATAATATATCTAATCTCCGCATATTCTCCGCATTTTTTGCGGAGATTAAATACTCCATCCTCCGCATATCAATCAGGATGTGGAGGAATTCTTTTCTAGTCGTAGATTTAATGTGCCATCCAATAAATCTATGAAATACTTACCCTCACTAAGCCTCGTCCTTTTCCTCATTTCCTGCGAGAATAGGCCGTCACAAGAAGCCTCCACTTCTGTTGTGGAGGAAGTCAGCCCTCCCCAGGAGGCGGTTTCATTTGGAGGCAAGCCTCTCTATCAACAAGTAGCCAGTGAAGTGGCCCTGAGGAAGAATGATAGCCTAATTGCATTAATGGACAGTAAACAGAGTCTCTCTGAAGAAGATTACATTAAAAAGGCCGGTTACTATGTATCCACAAACCGTTTTCGTGATGCAATTGCAGTTTATACGGAGGGCATAGCTGAATACCCAGAATCATATAAGATCAGGCGATTCAGGGGGCATCGTTACTTAAGCGTTCGGGAAACTGAAAAAGCCATTATTGATCTCAATGAGGCGGTTGAACTGTTGGATGAAAATTCAGCCAAAGAGTTAGAGAATGATGCATCCGGCAAACCATGGGGGACTTATGAACATTGGATTTGGTATCACATCGGTCTATACCATTACTTGAATGCCAATTATGATAAAGCTGCGGAAGCTTATCAAAAGTGTATTGCCACCGCTATTAATGGTAAAAATGTGGTTGGCCCAAGTGATTGGCTCTACAACACCTACCAAAGAATGGGTGAACCCGAAAAAGCGGCTAAAGTGATTGAACCGATCACTCCGGATTATGATACTGATCGTAACCACGTTTATTTCAAAAGAGTGATGCTTTATAAAGGAATTGCGAATCCGGAGAATTTTGTGGATCTCACTAAACCCACAGACCAATGGACGGCAGGTGATATCACCTTAGCTTATGCTTTGGGTAGTTGGAACCAATACAATGATAAACCGGAAGTGGCCAAGAGTATTTATTCGAAAATTTTGGAAACACCCGTGTGGAATACCTGGGCTTATGTGGTAACTGATAAGGAGATGTCTCTTTTGAGATAAGGTGATACCATGAAAGTCATTGAGAAGGCACAAAGTTTCACTGAGAAAAACTCCGTATATCCCCTTTTTTTCTCTCAGCAACTCAGTGAAACTACTGTTAGAAGCCAACGCATTACACCTAGTTCTCATAAAAATGAGGAATCTTACCAGGTTTTAAATTAAGACATCGGCGCTATTCAAAATACTCATTAGGGCGAACCAACCAAATTTCAGTTTCTTGCGTCTAGACTGCATCGTTAGAATTCATATCCAAAATTTATGAATCTCTTCAGTCTAAAAACGCTTCCCGTGGTTGTATTGGTTCTGCTTAGCTTGACTGCTAATTCCCAGGATAAATACACAATGAGCGGAACAATAGTTGACGACCAAACAGGTGAGGTCCTGATAGGAGCGGCGGTTTATGTTTCAAATCTTGAAAAGGGGGCAATCACCAACACCTATGGCTTTTATTCACTGACTATAACTTCAACTGACAGCATCGATTTAGTCATTTCATACCTCGGTTATGAGCCATTGAAGAAGAGGGTGTATCTCAATGAGAATCTGGAACTAAGTATAAATCTAACTGCGTCCGTACAGTCTTTAGGTGAAATTGTAATTGAAGGACAATTGAATGAGGAAAATATCGAACGCCCTCAGATGGGGGTGGTCAATGTTCCAATCAGTAAGATCAGGGAACTGCCAGTAGTATTGGGAGAAGCTGATGTCCTAAAAATCATTCAACTACTTCCTGGAGTACAGTCTGGCAATGAAGGCACCACTGGGTTTTATGTAAGGGGAGGCAATGCAGATCAAAACCTTGTACAATTAGACGAGGCAACAGTATACAATCCGAATCATCTTTATGGGCTGTTCAGCACCTTTAATGCCAGGGCGTTGAACAATGTCCAATTGATCAAAGGAGGATTCCCTGCGAAATATGGAGGGAGGCTATCGTCAATCCTGGATATAACCATGAAGGAAGGAAATAATAAAGAGTTCCATGGAAGTGGTGGTGTAGGGCTGGTAACTAGCCAATTAACTCTTGAAGGCCCGATCAAAAAAGATGTAGCTTCATTTATTATCTCAGGGCGAAGAACCTACATTGATAAGATCATCAAACCTTTCTTACCAATTGGTAACAACTCGGATTACTACTTTTATGATACCAATGCCAAAGTGAATTGGAAATTATCATCCAAAGATCGCTTGTTTCTAAGCTTCTTTAAAGGGCAAGATGACGTAAAATATAATGAGACAAAAGGCATCGCCTATGATATCAATTTCGGTAATACAACTGCTACTCTGAGGTGGAACCATATTTTTGGTCAAAAACTATTCTTAAATACTTCCCTTATTCATAATGAGTATAAACAGGACATCATTGCTGTTCAGGACAACTTCTTTTCACAGGTCTTTTCCGGAATAAAAGACTGGAGTACTAAACTTGAATTCCAGTATTTCCCTAGTGTAAACCACTACGTCACTTTTGGAGGGAATTATATCCATCACACGATTTCGTCAAGTGGTAAATCTGAGGCGGAGCTGGCTACCAACCAGGGGCTTAATGTTACCGAAATTCCCTCAAAACAATCTAACGAATTTGCCTTTTATGTCAACGATGAATTTAATATTACTAAAGGCATTTCTATGAATTTAGGTATAAGAGCACCCGCATTCAATTCCGATGACGCCACCTATTACAGGGTAGAACCACGATCAACATTGAGGTTCTCATTAGGCCCAAAATCCTCTATCAAAGCTTCTTATACGGTCATGAACCAATTCCTCCACCTGGTCCCAAGTTCAACAGCTTCAGTACCTACAGATATCTGGTTGCCAACCACCCGAAGAACAAAACCACAAAGGTCTGAACAGTTCGCAATTGGCTATTTCAGAAACTTTAAAGAAAACAACTATGAATTCAGTGTTGAATTGTACCATAAGACAATGAAGAAACAGGTATTATTTCCACAGGGAAATCAATTGATTGAAAACCTGGATGTGGACACAGCGCTGGTATATGGCAAGGGTCGAAGTTATGGGGCTGAATTCTTTCTAAAAAAGAAAGTGGGAAAACTGACGGGATGGTTGTCCTATACATTGTCCAAAACTGATCAAGAGTTTGATGATCTCAACTTTGGCGAAAGGTTCCCATTCCAATATGACAGGAGACACTTGTTTTCAGCAGTAGCTACTTACGAACTGAATAACCGATGGGTCCTTTCCTCGGTATTTAAATTCTCTACTGGTCAGATTAAGACATTGCCTGTTGGCCGGTTAAATGTATTTTATGGAGGAACTCTTTATGAGGGCAATTATTACATATATGAAGGACGGAACAACATCAGGTTGAATAAGTACCATCGGCTTGATGTATCTGCTACTTATAATATGAAGAGCAAAATTTTTAGAAAAAAATACGACGCAGAGTTAATCTTTGGCATTTATAACATCTACAGTCGAAACAATCCTTATTTCGTCTATTTCAATATCGATCCTGTTACAGACGTAGCTGAGGCCACACAAGTATCACTACTTCCGATCATACCCAGTATATCATATAATTTCAGATTCTGATTTTATGAAAACTAACCATATCTATTCAATTCTTATGCTTGCAGCCGTCTTAAGTGGTTGTGAAAAAGAAGTAGGTATCAGGCCCAAATCCGATTTTATCGGTCAGCTGGCAATTGAAGGAATCCTATTTCCAGGAGAGCTTCCGAAAGTTTTCATCAATAACACCTTACCATTTTTTGACCCAAATGTGCTACCTGGTGAAATATTTGTTCCCGATGCACGGGTAACAATTTCAGGAAATTCAGGCGTTGACGTATTGACCCCAGATTCCACTTTTGATAAGTTCCGTTGTCGTTGGGTTCCTTATTACCAGGGCACAAATCCCGCTGTTTATGGAGAAACTTATGATTTGACCGTGACCTACCAGGGTGCTACATATACAGCGTCAACAACCATTGATCAAACAAAAGTTAATATCCAATCTGCAGAGTATGTTGCAGAGTTTTTTGATATATATGGAGGACATGACGGCCTGGAGATAACATTTCCAGATGCCGTTGGAACAGAAGATTTTTACCGGTATCAAATGAATCGTGTGATTGACAATAAGGTCCTGCACGTTGACATCCTTGATGTTTTGGTCAATTCATGTACGGAAGACGGGGTGAACTTTCGAGTGACTGACCTGGGCAGGAATATTTTTAGCGATGCAAATGTAGACGGCAGTCAGATGAAGATACTGGTGGAGGTGGCCTACGAATACCTCAAGGACGACTCCACCTGGGTTTTCATTCAATCCATCGACAGGAATTCAGCCGAATTTTATCAGACATTGGATCTGCAATTACAAGCACGCATCAATCCCTTTGTTGAACCCGTTTTGCTCGAATCTAAAATCGAGGGGGCGATGGGTGTTTTTGGTTCAGCTGTAAGGTCGGATTCTGTGCTATTTGTTTTTCCGGTGGATGGAGATTAGGGACTATTTCACAAATTGTCCCCTACTATTCCCTTTCACCACAAGGTTTCTACCCAAATACTGTTCTGGTGTAACATCTCGAACCCAAACAGTCTTTCTTCCTGATTTTACCAATATAGTCACTTCAACATCACCCGCATGTATTCCTCTTAATCCAAAATGGAATGCATTTTGAGAATTAATATTTGGATGCCCAAACACACAAAATAAGATGACATTTGGGCAGGTCCCTATACCATCACTTTTAAGGATTGACTGGCATATTCACCTGATACTATGCGCAATGGAAAACTAACCGTACGTTCGTTTGTCTTTCATTTCATTAGTTTGTCAATATCACCTTCATAGCCTTTTCTTTTGCAGCATTGCCAAACACCTCATAGGCCTTAAGTATTTCGTCTAGCTTAAAACGGTGAGTGATCAGTTCTTCGGGTTTGATTTTTCCAGACTCCACAGTTTTCAGCAGCATGGGTGTAGTGTTAGTATTCACCAGCCCCATAGTGATGGTAATATTTCGAATCCATAAATCCTGAATTTGCAAGTCTACCTTATGACCATGCACTCCAATATTGGCCACATGTCCTCCGGGGCGAACGATATGCTGGCAAATGTCGAATGTAGCAGGAGCACCTACGGCTTCCATGGCGACATCCACACCATCTTTTGTTTCTGTCATGATTTTTTTGATCGCATCTTCCTCACTTGAATTAATGGTATGGGTAGCCCCCAATTCCATGGCCAGCTTTAATCGGTTTTCATCCAAATCAATCATATAAATTTTTGCCGGGGAATAGAATTGCGCAGTAAGTAAGGCTGACATTCCGATAGGTCCGGCACCCACAATGGCGATCGTATCGCCTGGTTTTACACAGCCGTTGATCACACCAATTTCATGGCCAGTTGGAAGTATGTCACTTAGCATCACCAAGGCTTCTTCATCAATTCCCTTAGGAACCGCATGCAAGCTATTGTCAGCATGAGGTATGCGTACATACTCCGCCTGAGTACCGTTAATGAGATGGCCTAATATCCAGCCACCATCTTCACAGTGTGAATACATTTGTTTTTTACAATACTCACAAGAGCCGTCTGCAGTTATACAAGAAATAATGACATGATCACCCTTCTTAAAATTTCTGACTGAAGTACCTATTTCTTCGATCACACCGATACCTTCATGTCCTAGTGTAGTTCCCGGTTTTACAGTGGGAGTCTTGCCATGCAGAATGCCTAAATCTGTTCCGCAGATGGTTGTTTTAATTATTTTGACCAAGGCATCCGTTGGTTTATCAATATCTGGCTTAGGTACATCCTTCCATTCTATCATTCCAGGTCCGTTATAGACAAGGCCTTTCATGGTACCTGTTTCTTTTACGGATGATCTCACTTCCTTTACAGCTTCTGTATTCATGAAATTATTTGTTTCGTTCCTTATGTAAAGGACCTCAAACCCGGACACTTTTAAAACGACTTATGTTACTCCAATTAGCTGATTTTAATCACCTTTTGAAGGCATGCATGAGCCGCTTTGGTCAGCTTGGCTTTTCCTTTATAAATACAGAAAAGACCATTTGCACCGGCCCCGTTCTGTTGTATTCCTCCGTGCTAATCTCTTCTCTTGCAATCTCTTTTTCAAAAGGTCCAATGATGTTACCTTTTTCGTCTTTTGCCGAGGGATATCCAGGGTCCTGTAGTAATCCTTGTACTCCATCAGAATCAGATGTTAGCCTTTGGAGGGAATTTTTTTAAGGCCATACGGATACCCCTCTTAATGCTCTTATCGGTAACATTAAGGTTAATATCCAGATATCTCAGCGCATCGGACCGCCAAACCATTTTGCTGGTTTTCGCATCGGCCATATCAATAATCATTGATCCTTCTAAGTAGTAATATTTTTGTTCAAGAAATTTTCCCAATGGATAGTATTCTTGATTATAGTCATCATAGCCCTCATATGGTGTCCAGACCTGCCCTTCCTTTTCTTCAACAACTACATGTAAGTAAAGGAGAAAATCAGGGTTATTCTCATCACGGACAAAGCCTTTACTTTCGAGTTCCTGCACTATCGCCTTTTTAAAAATTTCAACAGTTGCACTGTCCTTTTTGAGATAATCAGGACCTTCTATGATAAATTCACAGCCAGAAAACCAACAGAAGGTTTGGTAATTCTCAAAGTCTGCGGTCTCATCGTAAATCGTTTTGACTTTCACTGATACGCAGCCGCTCAGTAACAAGATTGTGCCGAATATAATAGCGTGATTAAGATGTTTCATGACTGTTCAGTTTTCAAAATGAATATTGTGAAAGAAGTTGATATCTCTAATTACCAATTAGGATTCAAAACAAAATGTATTGAGCAGAGGGTCGCGGTGGTTGCTAAGTCACAGGAATATCGAGATATTCCTTGAAAGTCTTCCCTGCGATCCTACAATTGGCTCAACCATGGAGCCCTCGTCATTTGAAGTAAATATCATAGAATAAATAGAAGGGAGAAATGACCCTTAATAGTGACTTTAGATGATATTTGTCAATATCATGATGACTGTGATTCAGATACAATAATTTGCAGAGTACTGATATAAGCAGCCGATATGTATGACCTGCATCATAAATCACGTTGCAACTCACTGCTATCATTGCTAACTTGTGAAAACCTCCGAAATATTTAAAGAGCAAAGCGTTTTTCGATCAATTTGTGAAGCCGCGGTTGAAGGCATACTATTAGTTGATGAACAAGGGAAAATATTGTCAATAAACAAAGCTGGAGAGTCAATGTTTGGCTACAATCATGACGAAATTTTAGGTAGTGCAATTGAAAAATTGGTACCCTTAAAATTTCAGTTTATTCACAAAAAATACAGGGAACTATACACTAAGAACCCTACACCTCGGAATATTGGAACCAGACGAAATTTTTTGGGATTGAAAAAAGACGGATCCGAATTTCCTGTAGAAATAAGTTTAAGTTATACTAAAGTAAAAGGATTTTTCGTTCTCGCTGCATTTACAATAGACATCACAGAAAGAAAAAATGCAGAAAGAGAAATAATTGAGACAAACCGGAAATTCCAAACGCTGATCGGTAATCTTCCTGGAGTGGCCTACCGATGTAAAAACCATCCAACCTGGGAAATGGAATTTATTAGTGATTACTGCGAGGCGATTACAGGTTACAAAGCCACGGATTTCTATCAAAATAAAGTGAGGACCTGGGCATCTATAATTCACCCTGAAGATAGATCAATAGTTTATAATCAAACATGCGACGCAGTCACGAAGAAAGAACCTTTTCAGATAATTTATAGGATCATAACAAAGTCACAAGACGAACGGTTGGTTTGGGAGCAAGGCAAAGGGATCGAAATCAATGGGGAAATAAGTACCCTAGAGGGATTTATTCAGGACATTACGCACCAAAGTGAAACAGAAAAGGCACTCAAAAAGAGCAAGGAAGAGCTGTCGAACTATGCCTCCAAATTAGAAGAAAATGTGGAAGAGCGAAGAAATCAATTACATCAGACAGTAGACAAACTTGAAACTGCTAATAGCCAACTTCAGAATGAGATTTGGGAGCGAAAACAAGCTGAAGAAAATACTCGAAAAGCCCTGGAGAAAGAAAAAGGTCTAAACGAATTGAAATCGAGGTTTGTAACCATGGCCTCTCACGAATTTAGAACACCACTAAGCACAGTTCTTTCTTCGGCACTACTGATCTCAAAATATAAAACTACTGAGCTTGATGACAAGCGAATAAAGCATGTAAACAGAATAAAATCCTCAGTGAATTATCTCACCAATATATTAGACGACTTCTTATCCCTTGATAAGTTGGAGGAGGGTAAGCTGGATTTATCAATAAGCCTATGTGATCTTCATACATTAACTGCGGAAGTAATTGACGAGATAAGCCTATCCAAAAAGGAAAGGGACATTAAGTTTAATGTCGAGGGAGAATTGAGGATGATTGAATCTGATCATCGCCTGCTAAGAAATATCATAGTGAATCTTCTTTCCAATGCCAAAATATATTCCTTGAAAACATCTGTCATTAATGTATCTCTGATATATCAGAAAGAGAACGTGATCCTAACGGTGGCTGATCAAGGAATAGGTATTCCTTACGCAGACCAAATACACTTATTTGACCGATTTTTTAGAGCAGGCAATGTGACTAACATCCAGGGTACCGGCTTAGGTTTAAATCTTGTAAAAAAGTATCTTGAACTACTCAATGGTAAGATCACTTTCTCTAGTGAGCCGGGAAATGGTACCGTTTTTAATGTGGAGTTTCCTATCAAACAGCTAAATCATGAAAAAAATACTATTAATTGAAGACAATGAAGATATCAGAGAAAACACGGCAGAAATACTTGAATTAGCCAATTACAAAGTATTTACTGCAGAAAACGGCAAACGCGGTGCCGAAATTGCCAACGAAGAGTTGCCGGATCTTGTGATTTGCGACATTATGATGCCAGTTCTTGACGGATATGGTGTACTACATATATTAAGCAAAAGACCGGAAACTCATGGAATCCCATTCATATTTCTCACAGCAAAAGCAGAAAAGTCAGAAATTCGCAGAGGAATGAACTTGGGGGCAGATGACTACATTACCAAGCCTTTTGATGAAACTGAATTATTAGATGCTATCGAGTCTCGTTTGAAAAGAAGTGAAGCGATTGGTTCTGAATATCGTCGAGACCTTAACGGTTTAGACAGTTTTATCAATGACGCCCGCGGAACACATGATTTAAAGGAACTTTCCAAGGAACGGCGAACCAGGTTGTACAAGAAGAGAAAGGATATCTTTCTGGAAGGAGATCGACCACAATCTGTGTTCTACATTAACAGCGGTAAGGTGAAAACATATAAACTGAATGAAGATGCCAAAGAACTAATCACCGGTATTTATACAGAGGGAGACTTTTTAGGTTATGAATCCCTTTTGGAGGGTCAATACAAAGTATCTGCCAGTGCACTAGAAGAGACTGAACTGGCCCTAATTCCAAAAGAGGATTTCTTCACCTTACTTTTTAGTAACAGGCAAGTAGCTAAAAAGTTCATAGAAATATTGAGCAACAAGGTCACCGAAAAAGAGCAACAACTACTTGTGCTGGCCTATGATACTGTGCGACAAAGAACCGCCAATGCATTATTGGAGGTATATGAGAAATATGGTGGGGATGATTCTAACCCGGTAGCGATTACTATTTCAAGAGACGATCTTGCACACCTAGTTGGAACCGCCACGGAAACTCTAATCCGTGTTTTGTCAGATTTCAAAGAGGAAAAGTTAATAGAGATTAATTCAGGGAAGATCACATTGGGTAATCTCAAGAAAATAAAAACCATTGCTGAAAGAAATTTCGCACTCTGATCTGCAAACCTCCCTACCAGTAACTGTTCCATTGAGCCTGCTTAGAATTTCCAGCAAAGACCTTAATAGACAAGTATGAACGCAAGAATAAATCCGGTAAAATATAGTGTCCGCCTCATAAACGCTTTGTCGGCCCATGCAGACAAAAAAGAATTACTCAGCTGGGTTTAGTTCATTTTAATCCCCCTAAAAAGACATTTGTTGTTCATGGTGAGCCGGAAAGCTCTTACAATTTTGTTCGATGGATAAGGGAAATAGGGTGGAAAAATGTGAATGTTCCTGAATACCTCCAATCCAATCATTTGAGCTATTCTATCATAGCTAGTAAGTCATCTCAGTTTCCCGAAGTTCTTTGTGCATGATTTTACCACCAGAATTTGCTGTCATACCAACGTAAATACTGACCATAATTGCAACCACTAGTGTGATAGCAGAAAATGTCAGATCCATTTTGTGCTTCCTAATCACAAAGCCAATATTCACAATGGCAAGAAAACCAAGGGTCTCCAATAACATCATAGCGGTCTCACCCATTTCTTCATGATCCTCCAGATACAACTCGCTAATCCCAGGGAGATCTTCAACGATTTCTTCGGCTGCCTCTCCACTAAAGAATACGGGAATCGTTATAATAGCTCCCAAAATAAAAATACTTAGAGCGGTTTTAATAAGGTCCCTGTTTCGAAGCAACAAGCCAATAAGCAAAATAAAGATTGAAATAATAGTTCCAACGATGGGAACGTGATTGATTATTAGGTGAAAATGTGGTGCATCCATTTTTTTTATATTAAATATTCAAAATAATGCAGGCTGCTCACATGGAGTTTTCAACCTGCGAATCAAAGAATTAATTCCTGGACCTCCTGTAACCCTGACCTTTCCAGAGAGGGGTTCCATCCTCCTTTCTGAGCGCTGTTTTCTTGCTACCCTTAGTTAAACTAGCTGCAAGAACGGCATCTTCGCTAGCAATTTTCACCCTGGAGCCAGTGATAGAAATGACATCGTTTTGAGCAAAACTTAATTTTTGTTTATTTATAAATCTTTCCGGACCAAGATGAACCGATACTAGTTGTCCATCTGTTTTGAGCAACAGGTGAACACCCTGGCCCATTCGACCCATATTACAAGGAACAGTCTGTACTTCCATAATCTTACCTGTTAAAGTCTCCACCGTTTCAGTATCATACTTCAAAGGTCCTAAGGACTGACCATTCCCGGCTCTAATAGAAAAGAGTATCCAAAGGAATACTGCCCAGAGAGTGATAATTGTTACAAAAGATAGCTTTTTCATGCCTAAAATAATTTATGGTTCGTATTAAATGATCTTGTTTGCATTGGGTGAACATTTAATTTAATATAGACCTATAAAAAGAGGTGGCCTATGAACTCGGTCAGGGTTAAGTAATGACTTTGCTCAATTACTAAGACATTTTCGGGCAATGCCTGCAATTGGTTAAATCCTTGCCGCCCACACTTCTCTATTACGTCTCTTGACCGTATTCAAATCATTCCTGACTTTGACATTTATCATTCTTTCAATTGTCCTTATGTACGATCTTGTAGGAAAGTGAATAATGAATCAAAAAGCTCAGCATATGAATCTGGAAATACAGGGAATTGGCTTTACACCTAATCAAAAGTTAAGGTGCTTAATAGAAAAAAGGGCAAATAAACTTGCAAATCGATATACATGGATAATTAGCGGAATAGCCATCCTGAAAGTAGAAAATGAAGATAAAGGAAATGACAAAAAGGTTGAAATAAAGATCGAGATTCCTGGGAATGACCTCTTTGCAAAAGCAAATAGAAATGAGTTTCCACAAGCCATTGATGAGGCGATGGAGGCAATTCATCGTCAACTTAAGAAGTTTAAGGAGCGAGACTTAATCAAACCAAGAACCAACCCGATAAAAACACTATAAAATGGTAAATATTCGAAACAAAAAATGATAAAAAATGGAAGCTATAGAAAATGAATTAATAAAAATGCCACGAATTGGAGATGCTGCACCAGATTTTGATGCCATTACAACCAAGGGGTCTATTAAATTCTCTGAATTCAATAAGGAAAATTGGGTCATATTGTTTTCTCACCCCGCAGATTTCACCCCTGTATGCACTACCGAATTATCCGAGTTTGCCAAGGAGAAAGATTTCTTTAAAGTTCACAATACGAAGTTGATTGGACTGAGCATTGACAGTATTCACTCTCACCTTGCCTGGGTTAATAACGTTAGGGAAAAGACAGGTGTTTACATGGATTTCCCCATAATCGCGGATCTTGACATGAAGGTAGCTCAATTGTATGGAATGCTTCATCCTGGAGAAAGTCAAACCGCTGCGGTAAGAGCAGTCTTTTTTATTGATCCTCTCGGAATTATTCGATTAGTCCTTTATTACCCCCTAAATGTTGGCAGAAATATGGCTGAGATCAAACGGGTATTGATAGCACTCCAAACGGTGGATGAGTGTACATGTGCGCTACCGGTAAATTGGAAAGAAGGTGAGAAAGCCATTATACCACCCCCAAAAACTCTTGAAGAAATGGAGGAAAGGATAGCAGACGACAAAAACGAGAAAATCGACTTCTACTTAATGAAGAAGGAGTTAACCAATTGATGGTGGTTTGATACTGATGTTTGGTTTTATAAGGAAAAGTCATCTAAGAGATGGCTTTCCTTATTTTATGCTTCAAATACTGAAAATTGTCTTCCTGAGTGCAACATTTGTTACTCATTTTACGATAACCAATTTGGATAGTTTCTATTCAATTTCACCCCCCGTTTACAGCCCGACATCTTACTGTATGACTAGATGTGATCAATTTGAATAAGATTGTAACAAACTATTAAGCAAAATGAGACAACTAAAAATAACACCTTCTATTACCAGGAGGACCACGTCCATAGAGAAATATTTCAATGAGATTGTCAGTGAAGAGCCTCTGCCTGCTGAGCAAGAAGTGGAGCTGGTTAAAAGGATAAAAGCAGGCGATGAGAAGGCCAAAGAGCTTTTGATTAGGGCAAATTTGAAATTTGTAGTATCAGTAGCCAAGCATTATCAACTTACCGGGGTTCCCTTAGGAGACCTTATTGGGGATGGCAATATCGGACTGATCAAAGCGGCGGAAAGGTTTGATGAAACCAGAGGATTCAAATTCATTTCATATGCGGTTTGGTGGATAAGGCAAGCGATTATTGAAGCCCTAAATAAACAATCCCGCTTTATCCGCATTCCTGGAAACCGTATAGCACAGATGTCAAAAATCAAGCAGGTAAGTGCAGAATGGGAACAGAAGTATGAAAGGTTGCCTACGGAAGAAGAGTTGGCAAAGATTCTCGGCAAGGACGAAAAAAATATCAAAGAATTAGTCGAATCTTTCAAGGCTAAGTTATCATTGGACGCTCCGGTAGGGAGTGATGAGCAAGCCGGATTACTAATTGACCTCATAGAGAACCAGGCGGGAAATATAGTAGAGGACGATTTTATTTACCAGGGTTCATTGGGTACAGAAATTGGACGGGCATTGGCAAATCTATCGGATACCGAAAGTTTAATTCTTATTAGAATATTTGGTTTGGAGGGACAACCTAGTCAATCGCTCGAAGAGGTTAGTCGGGTTTTAGGCTTGTCCTCAGAAAGGACGCGACAACTTAAAAATAAAGCGATCAAGAAATTAAAAGACGGTCCATTTGGAAAGTCATTGCAAGTCTATCTTGGTCGTTAATTATTTTTTCTAATTTCTGGTTCTTACCATTTGACCTAAAGAACAAAAAAACGGCTATCTCAATAATTGATATCCGATCAGCTGATCCGATCATCCCTAAAAGGAAACCAAAGCTTGCACCAAGAGCAGGAAACCAATTGTTTTTTAGTTTTGACCTGGGTGCAATGTCTTTAACCCGGAATTGTCATTAGACTTTCTATTACATGGTCAAATCACTTCAAAATCAAGCACTTAACATGTGATTAGCTCGTCACCATAGCGATGCTATGCCTCCTCGACCTAAGTACTTGATTTTATTGTGCTTTAACCCTTCATAACAAAACTCTAATGACAAATCCGGGTTTAAAAATCAGGTAATAATTCCTCATTCTTTCAACTCTTCTGTTTGAGAGCCATTATCGCTTGATTGACCATTATTTTCAATTTTTGCATATTTCGCCTTCTCGGTCATATAATAGATCAGTGGCACAATAATTAAAGTCAAGGCCGTAGAGGCAATAGAGCCACCCATCAGCGATATTGCCAGGCCTTGAAAAACAGGGTCAAATAGGATAACAAAAGTTCCTATCACTACAGTACCGGCGGTCAGCAAGATCGGTGTTGTTCTCACTGCGCCCGCTTCCACAATTGCTATGTCCAAAGGGACTCCTTCTTTTAATCTCAGGTTTATGAAATCAATCAGCAAGATGGAATTCCTGACCATAATACCTGCCAGTGCAATCATACCAATCATAGAAGTGGCGGTGAAGAAAGCACCGAATAACCAGTGCCCTAAAAGAATCCCTACCAGGGAAAGGGGGATTGCCACCATCATTACGAACGGCACTTTGAAGTCTTGGAACCACGCCACAATGAGCATGTAAATGATCACTAGCACGACAGCAAAAGCGCTTCCTAAATCTCTGAACACTTCGTAGGTTATATGCCACTCACCATCCCATTTTATTCCGTAGTCCTGCTCCAAAAATGGTTGGGCAGTATAGAATTCCTTTAACTCATAACCTGACGGTACCTCTACTTCATTTAACCTTTTGGATGCATCTAAAATGGCATAAACGGGGCTTTCCAATTTGCCAGCAACGTCAGCAGTCACATATACCACTCTCTTTTGATTCTTTCTGAAAATACTCTTGTCCTGGAGTTGTTTTTCAATAGAAACGATGTCTCCTATAGCCACCATTTCTCCAGACTCTGATCGAATATTAAGTCTTTTAAGATCATTTAAACTGGAGCGTTCCGATTCGTCCAACCTTAAGCTGATAGGCACTGGTTCAATCTCCTTTTCCTGATAGAGATTGGAAAAGGTATTGCCTTGCAATGCTGTATTTAAGACGCTTACAGCCCGCTGAGGTGAGACGTGTGCCAACATTGCTTTTTCCTTATCAATGATCATTTTATATTTCACCTGGTCGTCCTCGACCATCCAATCCACATCAACAACACTCTCGGTTTCTGTTAGGATCTGTTTAACCTGGGCAGCAATCACTTCCTGTTCTTTCAGATCGTTCCCGTAGATCTCTGCCACCAATGTTGAGATTACTGGTGGGCCTGGAGGAACTTCCACCACTTTTACATTGGCATCATATCGTTTAGCGATCAGTTGGATTTTCGGTCTAATCCTTTTGGCGATATCATGACTCTGTTGATTCCTGTGGCCCTTGGGTAATAAATTCACCTGGATATCGGCCATATTATGACCTTGACGAAGATCATAGTGCCGAACAAGCCCATTGAAATTGATCGGGGAAGCAGTCCCTACATAGGCCTGATAACTGGTTATTTCAGGTTCACCACTAATAGTGGCTGCGATATCTTTTGTAACTGCCGATGTGCGTTCCAGCGTTGTGCCCTCCGGCATATCAACCACTATTTGAAATTCATTTTTGTTATCGAATGGCAGCATTTTAACGGCTACCATTTTGAAATAAATCAACAGGAATGAAGCAAAGAGCAGCACAGTAATTGAGCCGATGAAAGCCCATCTTTTCCACACACTCGCCATCAGAGGTTTCATGACGGCAGCGTAAACTTTGTAAATCCATGTATTCTCCAAAACCAGGGCTTTTTCATCCTGGCTTTTGTCATTCCTAAGTAAATTATATGCAAGCCATGGAGTAATAATGAGCGCTACCATCAAAGAAAAGATCATTGCAAATGCAGCACCGATGGGCATAGGACTCATATAGGGACCCATTAAGCCAGAAACCGCGATCATAGGAAGTACGGCAGCAATCACAGTAAATGTTGCCAATATAGTAGGGTTACCCACCTCATTAATTGAGGCCAAAGCCGCTTGCATGAATGGCATTTTTTTCATTCGAAAATGCCGATGCATATTCTCAGCGATAATGATTGAATCATCAACCACGATACCCGTCACAAAGACAAGGGCAAATAGGGTAATCCGATTTAGGGTGTAATCAAGGAGATAGTAGATAAAAAGCGTCATGGCGAAGGTCACTGGTACCGACAGGAACACCACCAAACCACCACGCCAACCCATAGAAAGTGCTACCACAATAGTGACTGCTATAATGGCTCCCAACAGGTGAAGCACTAACTCATTGACCTTGTGAGAAGCCGTTTCTCCATAATTACGGGTTATTTCAAGATTAACTTCCCTCGGAATCAGTTCGCTTTTCAGATATTCTATTTTGGTTATGATCTGGTCTGCTATCTTCATTGCATCGGCTCCTCGTCTCTTTGCAACCGATATGGTGACTGCGGGAAATTCACCTTTATGTGTCTGATACTGCTGTACTGCTCCGGCTCCGTATCCAAAGGAAACATATTGGTTCGGAATCTCCGGACCATCTACTACCTTGGCGATTTGTTTTAGATAGATCGGGCTTTGCTTATAAGTTCCAATCACCAGATTCTCCAGGTCTTCAGCAGATTTAAGAAAATCCCCGGTCTCTACTACAAACTGGTAGTCATTGTTATTAAATGTCCCAGCAAGTAGCTGTTGATTGGAGACTAAAATTCCCTGCCGGATTTCCTCTGGATCCAAATTAAAAACAGACATCCTTTCTTGTTGAAGAATAATCTGCATTTGGCGGCTCCTTCCTCCCACAATTGCCGTTTCACTCACTTCCTCCACTTTCTCTATTTCAGAAGTCAACTCTTCAGCCAAACGCCTCAATTGAAAATCATCGTAGCTACTACTCCATAGTGTGAGACCCAAAACCGGCACATCATCGATAGCTCGTGTTTTTATCAGGGGAAAGGTGACACCCTGCGGCATCTTATCAAGGTTACGCTGGATCTCATTGTATAATTTGACAATACTGCGTTCGATATCTTCTCCTACATAATAGCGCACTACCACAAATGCCTTGCTCTCCATTGACTGAGAGTAGACATATTCAACTCCTGATATGTTGGAAACCACAGCTTCTAAGGGCTTCACAATCCTTGATTCAACTTCGAGGGCGCTTGCTCCTGGGTACCCCACAAAAATGTCCACGATGGGAACATCAATTTGTGGCTCTTCCTCTTTGGGAGTCAAGGTTGCACTGTAAAA
>JAJCYL010000083.1 GCA_029262955.1 Cytophagales bacterium
GTTTGAATGCGGGTATTGTGCCGTTAGAGTTAAAATTTCTGTTGGTAGAATTAGGTATGATGGCTTGGATTAATCTCCTCATTTTCGGGTTATTTGAAATGGAGGAGGATAAGCAAGATGGCTTAAGATCAACCCCTATCATATTAGGAGAAGAGAAAACAGGTAAGCTCATTAGACTATTGTTGTTTAGTTGTTTTGCCTTAGGGTCGGTTGCTCTCGTAAGCTTCTATGAGAATTCGAGTTTTGTGAAGCTCCAAATAGTTTTCTTATTTATGATGGGAATTTTAGGAACATTATTTTTCCGAAAGGAAAGCATAATACAGGATGGCCTGAATTATCGCTATTTCGGTGATGGTATTTTCTTTATGCCAGTGGCCTATTTTTGGTTTTAACCTTCGAGTTCTGTCCTTAACATTTTAAAATAATTACCAGCTTTTAATAACCTGGTACCATACCACGAAAACATTTCTCCATCAACCAACAAAACTTTGCTGTGAGGACATACCGCTTTAACTTCCCGCAGATGACTTTCATTAAACGGAAAAGGTTCCGAAGAGAGTAAAACAATATCTGGATTGAGTTTACTCAGCTGCTGGGCACTTATTTCTGGATACCGGCTATCGCTGATCAGGTTTTTGAGATTTAGCTCCTGAAGTATGGCGTCAATAAATGTATTGCATCCAGCACACATATATGGTTTGTTCCAAATAAGATAGATGACCCGATGATTTTTGAAGTTTGTCTGTGGGACAAAATTACTTTTGATTTCTTCTACTATTTGGAGACTCTTTTCGTGTCGATTTGTGATTAGGCCAACCGAAGTAATCATGTCAAAGGCACTAGAAATGTCGTAAACGTCACTTACCCAAACTGGATATTTTGTGGCTAAATGGTCTATTCCATCCTTGTAATTTTCTTCTTTATTACCAATAATCAAATCGGGATTCAATTCATCGATTTTCTCAAATCTAAACTTTTTGGTACCGCCAATGATTGGTATATCGACACTGGCTGAGGGGTGAATGCAGAATTTTGTACGTCCAACGATACAATCGCCCAATCCCAAATCGAAAAGCAATTCGGTTTGAGAAGGTACTAAGGATATAATCCGCTGTGGGTTGCAAGGCAATGCAACCCTTCGTTTTAATTGATCGATATATACCCTAAAACTCTGTTTCAATAATTAAAACATGAGGTTATTGGATGTAGCGAAAATCGTGGCCACTTTTTAACTGAACAACAAACTCATAAATCAATTTGATAACATTCTCAACATCATCTTTATGTGTTGTTTCAACAGTCGTATGCATATACTTAAGTGGTAGTGAGATTAAAGCGGATGCTACACCTTCATTTGAATAGGCAAATGCATCTGTATCTGTGCCTGTAAAACGTGAAGCCGCGGCACGTTGAAAAGGAACCTTCTTCTTTTCTGCCACATCGATTATCATCTTTAGGAGATTGTTATGAACTGCGGGGCCATAAGTTAGTACAGGTCCCTGACCTGATTTTTGATCGCCATCGGTGATTTTCTCATACATGGGGGACTGTGTATCATGACATACGTCTGTACAAACCGCCAGATTTGGTTTTATTCGTTCAGCTATCATTTGAGCCCCACGTAGGCCAACTTCTTCCTGAACCGCATTAACAATGTACAAACCAAATGGGAGCTTTTTCTTATTCTCTTTTATCCTTCTGGCAACTTCTGCTATCATGAATCCACCTATTCGGTTATCGAGCGCCCGACCAACTAGATATTTTTTGTTTAGATCAATGAGTTCATCCTCAAAGGTCATGACACTACCGACGTGAATGCCCATCTTATGAACTTCTTCTTTTGTAGAAGCTCCAACATCTAAAAATATGTTCTTCAAAGTTGGAGCTTTTTCTTCGCCCGGCTTTCGTACATGGATAGCTGGCCAGCCAAAAACCCCCTTGACGATTCCCTTCTCAGTATGAATATTCACTCTTTTGGAAGGTGCGATTTGATGATCAGAACCGCCATTTCTCCTCACATATATGTATCCATCATCTTTGATGTAGTTCACAAACCATGAAATCTCATCAGCATGGGCCTCAATTACTACTTTATAATCTGCTTTTGGGTTGATGACCGCAACCGCAGTGCCATAAGTATCTGTGAAATAATCATCCGTATATGGCTTTATATAATCCAGCCAAATCTTTTGTCCAGATGATTCGAATCCGGTTGGTGAGGCATTGTTTAAATAGGTCTCAAGAAATTTTTTGCTTTTGTTATCCATTGAGTATTCGTTGATCTTTAAAATTATGGCATTTGTATGAAACTTTGGTCATTAGACGGTTATTCTCAATAACTTATAATGGAATATTACCGTGTTTCTTTTTAGGTAGCTGGTCCACCTTATTTTCCAGCATCTTAAACGTTGAGATTAGCTTTTTCCGTGTATTTCGTGGTAAAATCACCTCATCTATATAACCACGACTGGCAGCGATGTAAGGATTGGCAAATTTCTCTGTGTATTCAGTCACTTTTTCATCCAACTTTTGTTGAGGATCCTTCGCTCCTGAAATTTCCCTTTTGAAAATAATTTCGGCAGCACCTTTGGCACCCATTACTGCAATTTCAGAGGTCGGCCAGGCATAGTTAATATCAGCTCCTATGTGCTTCGAGTTCATAACATCATAAGCTCCCCCATATGCTTTTCGGGTGATTACCGTCACTCGTGGTACGGTTGCTTCACTAAATGCATAAAGGAGTTTTGCACCATTGGTAATAATGGCGTTCCATTCCTGATCAGTTCCAGGCAAGAATCCTGGAACATCCTCCAATACCAATAAAGGGACGTTAAACGAATCACAAAATCGAACAAATCTTGCGGCTTTGGTACTTGAGTGAATATCTAGAACTCCAGCCAGGACGGCTGGCTGATTGGCCACAATTCCAATTGAACGTCCTGCCAACCGGGCAAAACCTACTACAATGTTTTCCGCAAAATTTTCGTGAACCTCAAGAAAGCTCTCCTCATCAACAATACCTGTAATGACTTCTCTGATGTCGTAAGGCATGTTAGCATTTTCAGGAACAATCGAGTCAAGAATTTCTCGGGTTTCATCTCTTAATTGATAGGGATAAACCGGAGCATCCTCCTCACAATTTTGAGGCACATAACTCATGAGCTGACGAATTGTCTTTATGCACTCAACCTCATTACTACAAGCAAAATGTGTAACACCACTTTTGGAGCTATGAGTTTGTGCTCCGCCTAATTCCTCGCTGGTAACCTCCTCATGTGTTACGGTCTTTACAACATTTGGACCGGTCACAAACATATAGGACGACTTTTCAACCATTAAGATGATATCAGTAATTGCCGGAGAGTAAACGGCTCCTCCTGCACAAGGTCCCATGATGGCGGATATTTGTGGTACTACACCAGAAGCCAGGGTATTTCTATAAAATATATCGGCATATCCAGCCAGGGAAACCACTCCTTCTTGTATTCGTGCCCCGCCCGAGTCATTAAGGCCAATTACGGGTGCTCCGTTTTTCATCGCCATTTCCATAATCTTAACGATCTTCTCGGCATGTGATTCTGACAGAGAACCACCAAAAACAGTGAAATCCTGACTAAAAACGTAAGTTAGCCGGCCATTGATATTGCCATACCCAGTAACTACTCCATCGCCGAGGTAATGCTCTTTATCAAGTCCAAAATCTTTGGAGCGATGAGTTACTAATTTCCCAATCTCTTCGAAGCTACCTTCATCCAAAAGCATTGAAATTCGTTCTCTTGCAGTCAGTTTACCCTTTGAGTGCTGAGCATCGATTCTTTTCTGCCCCCCACCGAGGAGAGCTTCTTCGTTTTTTAATACCAGCTCATCAATTTTTGATAGTTCTTTCTTGGCCATGTTGTAATAATTGACTGATCAAAGTCCTTGGAGGACGATGAATTGTAAGCTGCCAAAGATAGACAAGGTGAGTTAAAATAGTATATCATATTTCATCTCTCCCATTTGTAGGGTTGAATGACTATCTTGGCGCCAATTTTCCATAAATAAATTAGGCCTCAAATGAGAATTGCGGTGATTGATATGGGTACGAATACGTTTCACCTACTTTTAGCTGAAGTAGTTGGCTCAACATATCAGGTACTTTATCGCGATCGTGTAGCAGTTAAAATCGGACAGGGGGGAATAACAGAGGGAATTATCAACCCCTCAGCTATTGAACGAGCCCTTACTACTCTGAAAGCATTTAAATCCAAGATTGATGAGTTTGGTATAGATAAAACCTATACCACTGCAACGAGTGCCATGAGAAGTGCGAGAAATGGAGTTGACGTGGCGAATAGAATATATAAAGAGACCGGAATTGAAGTCAGGATTATCTCTGGAGATGAGGAGGCAGAAGCAATCTATTTTGGTGTCAATAAGGCGTTGGACTTAGGTCAGAATCCTTCATTGATTATGGATGTGGGAGGAGGGAGCATTGAATTTATTATTGCTAATAAGTTTGAAATCTTTTGGAAGCAGAGCTTTGAAATGGGTGGTCAACGGCTCTTAGATAAATTCCATAGAACAGATCCCATTACTGAAAAGGAACTGAATCTACTGAATGATTTCATTGAGAAAAATCTCAACCCTCTGATTCAGGCTTGCCGTACATTTAAACCGAAGACTCTCGTAGGATCCTCGGGGACATTTGACACCCTAAGTGATATCTATCGTATTAATGAAGGGATTACTATAGACAAAGATGCAACTGAATTACCACTGACAGTGGAAGGCTTCAAAAATATCTATAATCAACTGATCTCACTCAAAAGAGAAGAAAGGTTGCAAATTCCGGGAATGATTGAAATGAGAGTAGATATGATTGTTGTTGCTGGTGCATTGGTTCATTTCATTCTTGAAAAGATCAGCTTGGACACGATCAGAGTTTCTTCGTATGCCCTCAAAGAAGGAATCCTGATGAAAACAATTGAATCAATCTTGGCTGCTAAAACTTCATAGATGTTTTCACACCAACAACTTGAAAAATTTGTTGCCAATGTTTTCGGCTCAATTGGCTGCCCAGAGGACCAGGCAAAATTGGCAGCTGAGGTTTTGATCAGTGCAGATTTGAGAGGAATCGAATCTCATGGGATAGCCAGGCTAAAAGGCTACTTACGATTGTGGGAGAAGGGACGTATTAATCCTAATCCTCAAATTGAAGTAGTTCATGAGACGCCCTCAACGGCTGTTGTAGATGGTGATGGAGGTTTGGGGCTGGTTGTAGGCCCCTGGGCAATGGAGCGTGCAATGGAAAAAGCTCAAACGGCCGGAACAGGATGGGTGGCAGTTAGAAATTCAAATCATTTTGGAATTGCTGGTTACCATGCTATGATGCCACTCAAAAGGGACATGATTGGTATCACAATGACCAATGCAAGTCCCCTGGTAGCACCAACATTTTCGGCAGAGAGATTACTTGGGACGAACCCTATTGCCATAGCCATTCCAGCAGGCAAAGAACCTCCCTTCGTTGCAGATATGGCGACCACAACAGCTGCTAATGGCAAACTTGAAGTATTGATGAGGAAAGGGGAATCAGCACCGGAAGGTTGGATTCAGGATAAGGATGGTGTCATGACCACTAATGCTTTTGGAGTTAAGGAAGGGGGTGCTTTGCTACCCCTGGGTGGTCAGAGGGAATCCGGTTCACATAAGGGTTACGCTCTTGGGGCCATTGTGGATATATTTTCAGGAGTCCTTTCAGGTGCGAATTTTGGCCCTTGGGTGCCTCCGTTTGTTAATTTCCTTGAGCCCCATGAAGAACCTGTTGGTAAGGGTTTGGGACACTTTTTCGGGGTGATGAGAATCGATGCATTTCGAACTTCGGACGAATTTAAAGACATGATGGATACATGGATTCGACGTTTCAGATCATCTAAGGTTGTGGATGGTCAGAAAAAGGTATTGATACCTGGAGATCCTGAGCGGGAAATGGAAGAAAAGCTGAGACAGACTGGGATTAAACTCACTCCGGGGGTCGAGGATGAGCTGTTAGAAATTAGCAGGCAATTCGACATACCTCTTTAACCATATTATTAAAAATAAAAAAGGGAAAGAACTAGGTTCTCCCCCTTTAGTCTCCAACCAGCTATCATGAAAGACTAAACCAAATGTAGGGGGTAAATTCTTGTAAAAAAGAGAACTTCGATCAAGCCTATCTGAGGGCAGACGAATAGGTCTATTTTTCGATTAATATAGATATGCTTTGCTTTTGGGTGTTTGAGCGGGTTACTAAGAGCTAAATAAAAAAAGGGGAGGAACTAAAAGCTCCTCCCCAGGTTTCCAACCAGCTATCATGAAAGACGAATCAAATGTATCAGGTATTTTCTCTCAAAAAAGACAAGTTCGATAAACCAACGGAATTGAAGGATGAGCAAGGTTATTATTCGACTAAGCCACTCAGTGTCAATTTGAATTCGTTGTACTTGTATGCGGTGAGATTTGTGATCGTTGCAGTACAAGTTTTACATTAGCGTTATAAAATGTAAACAGTATTCACCGTTACATGTAGATTGAAGCACTTCCAATGAAGAAATTAATTGGCCCATTTAAACAGATAATCACTTTGAGGGGAATTCCTTTAAAGGGTCCAATTGGTGATGACCAGTTGGAGATAATTTCTGATGGAGGATTATTAATTGAAAACGGCTCTATACTTCAGATAGGTGCTTTCTCTAAATTTGAAGGGAAGTTTGAGGTTGAAGAAATCAAGTCTGACCTGGTATTACTGCCCGGCCTTATTGATAGCCATACCCATATGTGTTGGGGAGGTACCAGGGCTGAAGATTATGCGCTGAGGATTTCAGGAGCTACCTATCAGGAAATATTAAAACGGGGAGGAGGTATTCACGAATCTGTTAGAAAAACCCGAAAGTCAACACCTGAGGAATTGACAAATTCATTAAGAGGGAGAGCGATGAGACATGCCAGAGAAGGTGTTACTACAGTTGAAATCAAAAGTGGGTATGGGCTCAATGTTCAAGATGAAATAAAAATGCTTGAAGTTATAGCGAGCATTGGTGAGCAGTTGCCCATCAACATCATATCAACCTGCCTCGCAGCTCATGTACGCTCAAAGGAATTCGAGGATAATCGGACATATCTTGATTTTATAGTAAACTCATTATTTCCTGACCTTAAGTCAAGAAAGTTGACCAATCGAGTCGACATTTTCGTTGAGGAGAATGCTTTCAATGTCGAGGATTCTAAATATTATCTATCTCAAGCCAGGAAGGCTGGTTTTGAATTGACAGTACATGCTGATCAATTTAGTACTTCGGGAAGCCGTTTAGCAGTTGAAATGGGAGCCTTAAGTGCCGATCATCTTGAAAGTACCGCAGCGAAGGAAATTAAATTGTTGTCAGCATCCAATACAGTAGGTACTGTATTACCGGGAGCTTCTATAGGTTTAGGTATGCAATTTGCGCCAGCAAGAAAGTTACTTGATGCTGGTGCATGTGTGGCCATAGCTAGCGATTGGAATCCAGGATCCGCACCTATGGGAGATTTGCTTGTTCAGGCTGCTTTGATTGGTGCCTATGAAAAGCTAAGTACGGCAGAAACTTTTGCTGGAATTACTTTTCGAGCTGCAAAAGCGCTGGGACTTAGCGACAGAGGGACATTGGAGTCTGGTAAATTGGCAGATCTAATAGCTTTTGAGGTGAGCGATTACAGAGAGATTTTATGGCACCAGGGAAAGTTAAAACCATGCCTGGTTTGGAAAGAAGGAAATTTGATAGAAAATGACTGAGGGGCTTCAAAATTTTAATTGGAAACAAAAAATTCCCAAAATTGACGTAGAACGATACCTGCGTAGAACTGGTTACGAGGCCTTATCTCTGCCAACATTAGATTACTTAAAAAAACTGCACAAAAACCATTTGTTGTCTATTCCATTTGAAAACCTGGACATTCATTGGCAGCGGGAGATTATTTTAGATGTGGATAAAATTTATGAAAAAATCGTGCTCAGTCGAAGGGGTGGGTTTTGCTATGAATTAAATGGTTTGTTTTACGTCCTCTTGTTGAATTTGGGGTTCAGTTGTCGCCTGATTTCGTGTCGCGTTATTAATGACAAAGGTGAAGAAAGTGGGGATTACGATCATATGGCGATTATAGTAGACATTGATGGGGTTTTGTATCTAGTAGACGTTGGTTTTGGCGAGTTATTTCTTGAACCAAAGAAGATACTGACCGATCATGTGCAGGTGGATTACAACAAGTATTTCAAGTTTTCATTAGATGGCAATGATGAATATACTCTTCACAGCTCATCCGATTCCTCATTATTCAAGAAGGAGTATATTTTTTCTACCCAAACGAAGCAATTTATTGAATTTATGCCAAGGTGCACCTGGCAGCAAACCTCAGAAGACTCACACTTCACTCAAAATAAAATTTGTTCTATCGCAACATTAGAAGGCAGGATTTCCTTAACCAGTGACAAGCTAATTGAAACTGTTAAAGGTGTACGCCATGAAACTAATCTCCTTAATGCTGACGACTTCAACTCTAAGTTGGAAGAGCTTTTCGGTATTAGTTATCCTACTTCCAGACAATAAGGCAATTTGAGGATTGTATCAGAGATTAATTGGTCTAAGAGAGGGAAATCTCAATGCCTAATGAGAAGACATGCATAGCTACCATAGATTAAGACGAGGAGAGCGAATATTCGAGTCACTCTACCTGTGAGATTTTAATCTGAATGATGGTGGCAATAGAAATTGCTCGTTGTTTAGCTAGCTCTGCGGTTGGTCCAGAAAAATTTTCATCAATTGTAGCTTTAAATAAATTCAACCATTGATCAAAGTGACCTTTACTCAGTTTAGACTTAAAATGAAGGTCAATATGAGTCTTTATTGGATTACCCTTATAGATCGCTTTATGAAAAAGAGATGTTTCCCAGAAATCATACATTAAGGGGATATGTTTTTCCCAGTCAAGAACCACAACTTCGTTAAAAAAATGGCCGATAGTATCGTCTTTGATCACTTTTTTATAGAAGGAATCGATCAGAAACTGAATGTCTTTTCTATCGAGGATATCCCTTTCTGGAGTCATATTAATATTCCCAGATGCTAATTCTTGTTTCTCATTACCATCTCCTTATGTTTTTTCAGGTCTACCCGTTTCAGAATTCGTTCTTTAGAAATGGGATACTTTTCAAGAAGATGATTTGGCCTTGAAGGTCTTTTTTCAAATGTTCCACCACAATTAGGACATACATTTTGAAGCACTTCGGTTGTGCAATCAATGCAAAACGTGCATTCAAAGGTGCAAACCATTGCTTCAACGGAACCATTCGGCAAATCCTTCCCGCAATTTTCACAGTTTGGTCTTATCTCTAGCATTGACGAATAGTTGAAAATATCCAGGGTTGTAACCATTTCTCAAATGCAAGGTATTCACTTCAAAGATTAGCTCTTAACTTTTTTTAACAGCTAATTAACAGATTAAGTTGGAAACCTACGTTAGACCAAACACCCAAAAGCATGAAGAACCAGAAGTTAATAACCGTAGCTCTCCTATTAAGTTTGATGTCGTTCATCATTGAAGCAGAGAGAAAATTGGCCCCCGAAGCACTCGAATTGTTGCACTCAGAGGTGATGAACATTAGATTAGCTCCAATTGATACAGAAGTTGACCAGTCCGGAGTTTTTTGTTCAACAAAATCGAATCAATTAACGTCCGATTTAGTTCGTCTGTGATCTCATCATTAATTAGTTTCCGGCCTATATTCGGTTGGTATTGACTCCACAATAACATAAATAGAATCCTTTACCGTCGCTGCTCCAATCAAGACACAACTTTTGTACCGTGTCTTTTATGGGGTAAATCAATTATTTCTTGTTTTAAACAATGTGAAAACCATGTGACATTAGCGTGAAGATGGTCTCATTAACAAACCAACCAACCATGGTAATCTTCCGAATTAACAATTGGCGAATAGAACCGGAGATAAACTCCATTCATTTCGAAGAACAAAAAATTGTAATCGGCCCTACACCCATGAAGTTACTCCTGGAACTCATCCGCCATCAAGGCGAAGTGGTGAGCAAGGAATCCCTTTATACCACAGTTTGGGATGGAGTAGTGGTTAACGAAGAAACCATTAGGAAAACCATATCGACTTTAAGGCAGCATTTCACGGTAGATCAACGGACAGGGATTGACATTGAAACCATTCGTTCGGTTGGTTACCGATTGTTGAGCAAAGTGGATGTTGTATCCGTTAAATCTAATCGGTCTGTAGTTAATAAGATCAGGACTAATTCCAATTCAATTTATGTGTTCGTTTCGGCCATCCTTATTGCATTCGGCCTGGCAGTCTTTTGGGGTTTCAGTTCGTCGAAAAGAATTAGTTACGGTATAATTTCAAAGGGGCCTACCATAGAAAGAGTCCCTAGAATATCGAATAGTGGAGACAGGTTAATAACCGCCAGAGAAGTAGGTGAAGGCATTAATTTGGATATCGTCGAATATGATTTGATTAACCGTGGATTTCATCCTATAACGTCTTTGGTAGGTCTTGAAACTGATCCAATCTGGTCCCCGGACGATAAGAAAATTGCATTCTTACAAAGGGTGAATGACGTAGTTTCGATGTTTGAGATTGATCTGGACAATCAAGAGCACTCACTACTAACACGGGCTGATTTGATTCCCAATCTTTCGGCTATGGACTGGTCACCTGATGGCTCAACAATTGCCTTCAGCAGTGGCGTGCATCGTAAATGGCCCTTTATTTTGAATGAGATAGATCTTGAAACATTAATATCCAAGGCAATTACACATCCTTCTGAAGACATTATTGGGGATGTAAATCCGAGATACTCTCCGGATGGAAATAGAATGGCCTTCATCAGATGTACGAATGAAAGTGAGTTATATGGCCAATTTATCCAGGCTGCCGGAGACATTTACATACTTAACAAGGAATCCTCCGAAACGTCTCAACTGACTTTTAAGAATGGTGACATAACAGGATTAGACTGGTCGGAAGAGGGGAAGGAGCTTTACTTCATTGATGTGGAAAATCATTTTAAATTTCAACTAAAGTCTCTTTCTATTGAAACTGGTGATCAACAAATAATATTTGAGTCGGACAAGCTACTGAGAAATATAGACATACAGGGGAAGACAGCGGCTTTGGAAGAATGGAACATTGAATATCAAATCGTGGGTTATAGTAAGAAAACTCATCGAATTATTGATAGGATATCCTCAGAGAATCAGAAGAATTGGATGCCCCAATTGAGTCATTCAAAGAAAAAATTGGCATACGTTTCCACAGCTTCTGGATTTAGTGAATTGTGGGTGATGGACCTCGACACCCATGTAAAGGCTCAGTTGTCTCATTTTGGCGGACCCTTGATTAGCCATCTCGATTGGTCACCAGAGGACAACCAGATTATATTGAGCACCTCTCAAACTGGAACTGAGGCGGTTCATCTTGTCGATATCAATAATGGTGCTATTTCAAAAACTGAAATAGAAGGTAAGGCAATATTTGATGAAACCGGAAATTTCGCTTTTAGCTACAAAGGATCAAGTTCCGGGATATTGAAAACGGACTTAATAAATATGGCATCATCTGAGGTTGTTGATATTGAGGTGACTTCTTTAGGCCAATGGAACAACATAATCTACTATTCGCTTAAAGGTAAAAATGGTCTTTGGTCCTATGACCTCAATAGCGGAGCAGAGAAATTGACCCTTGCACACCTTTATGAGCGGGATAATGATAATTGGACAGTGGTTAATGATAAAATATATTTCACCGGAAGAGAGCAAAATGGAAGATCCAGGCTGTATAAATACGATATAGCCAGTGAACGAATAAGCCCATTTCACAGTAATTTTGACGGACAACAATCAACCAATTTTTCGGGAATTACTGTAGCACAGGATGAATCAATGGTATTTATCACTTTATCCGGACCGATACTCTCACAAATAAGGTTACTGGAATTGTAATAGCCGGTTAATTATAAATCTCCACATTAGAACCGTTAATATTAAAATTCAAGCCGGCGGACATGCAGATAATGGAAAGAGATTTTTGCAGATCTTCATCCATAAAGTATCCAGTGAATTTTTGTGAGGTAAAGTCAAGATCACTAATTATAGCTATCGCAAATTGCCTTTCCAATTCCTCGAATACCTCATTCAGAGGTGTCTCTCTGAAATAATATTTCCCGTCGATCCAGCTGTCAATCTGGTCAATTTCAATTTCATAAGGATTTGTAGGCGACTTTCCTTCATACACCTGCGTGGCCAACCCTTTTGTTAGTACCACCCGCCCAGCCCCGTCATAATCAACGCTAACTTTTCCTGACAGGCACGAGATAAGGCTGTGATCGTTTCTGTTTTTAACATTAAATGAAGTGCCAAGTACAGTTACATTGGTCAACCCTGTACTAACTACAAAAGGAACATCCGAAGGTTTCACGTCAAAGAATGCTTCACCAATCAATGATACATTCCTTTGTTTCTTCCAACCCTCACTGGAAAATTTCAATTCTGATGAGGCGTTTAGTTGCACAATTGATCCATCAGGTAGGGATATCTCCTTACGACTGCCTATTTCAGTCAGGAACTGCTGATCGTATAAGACATTATCTGGTTTTAGGGTGTATAGCAAACCAAATAAAACACTGGCGGCTACAAAAGCGGCTACGGCATTCTTAAATGATTTTGATCGATACATTGGAACGACCCGCAGATCCTCATCAATTTTTTCTTCCAAACTGGCCAGTCTGTCTTTAACACTCAATCCTTTTGGAGGTCTATACTCGGCTGCACTTTCCCAAATTCTGGAAAATTCACTGATTTCGGCGTCCGTTAGCTCCTGCCTAACTTCGTCCCTCTCCTCAGTTTTTAATAAGGGATTATGCCATTGACCGATTTTTCTGTCTTTTTGATCGCTCATTTTTGTTTTATGCAGAGAGCCTCGAGGTTAATACGTTTATTCAAAACATTACCCTGAGTCATTGTCGATTTATTTCATTTATTTTTTCTCTTATTAGCCTTAGGGCCTTGCCCATGTGGCTTTCTACAGTTTTAATGCTAACATCTGTCCGTTCCGCGATTTCCTTGTACGACAAATCCTCAAACCTGCTCATCATAAAAGTAATCCGGGTTTTCTCGGGTAGATTTTCGATAGCCCCCAAAACCTGTTCATAAAACTCTTTTGATTCAACAATGTCCTGTGGAGACCTTCCTTCAAGGTCAAGGCGATATCCAGCCTGATGAGAGTGAACCACTTTTTGATGTCTAAAATGGTTCATAGCTGAATTATTGGCCATTGTGAATAAGAAGGATTTAATGCTTTTACTTTCATCAAGCTGTTCCCTATTGCGCCAAACTTTTAGAAAGGTTTCCTGAAGAATATCCTCAGACAAGTCCCGATCTCCTGTTTTGTATGCTATGAAGTTGAAAACGGATTCTTGAAAGTGCTCAAATAATAATCCAAAAGCAGAACGGTCTCCACTCTTAATATTCAAAACGAGCTGTTTCAATTCTATATCATCCAAGGTGATGAAGATTTTACTTTGAACTGTATAACAAGGGATCTATATTCAAAGAAAAGAAAAGTTAGCATCTTTTGAAGTACAAGGATTTTTATAATCAAAGTATTGACCAGCCTATTGAATTTTGGGAGAAACAATCCAGAATAATTAATTGGTTTAAACCTCCAACGGAAATATTAAGCCAAGATGAACATGAGCTTTATCGTTGGTACAGGGGAGGAAAGCTAAATACATCTTTTTTGGCGATCGATCAGCACATTGAAAGTGGTAACGGAGAGAAAACAGCCCTTATTTATGACTCACCAGTAACCCATAAGGTCGAGCATTTTACCTATAATGACTTGCTCGTGAGAGTTGAAAAGACTGCGGGTTTTCTTAAAGAACTGGGTGTTGAAAAAGGAGATCGGGTGATCATATATATGCCTATGATTCCTGAAACGGCATTTGCAATGCTGGCTTGTGCAAGAATTGGTGCAGTACATTCGGTTGTTTTTGGTGGTTTTGCATCGAATGAATTGGCAATTAGGATAGATGATGCCAGGCCAAAGGTTCTTTTGACGGCTTCAGGTGGATTAGAGATTGATAGGGTGATCCCCTATAAGCCTATGGTCGATGACGCCTGTGATCAGAGTATTTACAAAGTAGAACATGTGGTGGTTCTACAACGGGATTTTGTCACTGCAGAATTGAAACCCCCAAGAGACCGTGATTGGCAGGATCTCTATGAAAATGCTCCCCGGCAGGGTTACGTTGAGCTTGACGCAACAGATCCTCTTTATATTATTTACACTTCTGGAACTACGGGTAAGCCAAAAGGGGTTGTGAGGGATAATGGCGGACATGCGGTGGCTATGAAATTTAGCATGGAATATGTTTATGGGGTTAGTCAGGATGACGTTTATTGGGCGGCCTCAGATTTTGGCTGGGCCGTGGGGCATTCTTACATTGTTTATGGCCCGTTAATTCATGGATGTACGACCATACTATTTGAGGGTAAGCCAACAAAGACACCTGATGCAGGTACCTTCTGGAGGATTATTGAAGATCATAAAGTAAATATATTTTTTACGGCACCAACCGCATTTAGGGCCATCAAAAAAGAGGATTCAGAAGGCAAACTAAAGATGAAGTATGATACATCTTCTCTAAAGAGACAATTCCTGGCCGGAGAAAGGTGTGATGTGTCTACACTCAAGTGGTTGGAGGACTTACTCAAGGTTCCAGTGATTGATCATTGGTGGCAGACAGAATCAGGTTGGCCAATGATTGCTCAGATGACAGGGATTGAGACCTATCCTGTTAAACCAGGTTCTTCTGGAAAACCGGTGACGGGCTACCAATTCGAGATTATAGATGATGCTGGTAATCTAATGCCAAGAGGTAAGGAAGGTTCATTGGTTATTAAATATCCTCTTCCTCCTGGCTGCCTGCCAAATCTCTGGAATGATGTTGACCGATTTAAAGAATCATACTTAGACTTTGTGCCTGGTTACTATTTTTCAGGTGATGGTGCTTACATCGATGAAGATGGATACATTTTTATTACCGGTAGAATAGATGACGTTATCAATGTAGCAGGCCATAGATTATCAACTTCTGACATGGAAGAAATTGTAGCTTCTCATAGCAGTGTTGCCGAATGTGCAGTAATTGGAGTAAATGATGAAATAAAAGGTCAGGTCCCACTGGGGTTAATAGTGGTCAAGGAGGGAGTTGACATCATCCCCCAAAAACTGGAAAAAGACCTGATTGAAATGGTTAGGCAACGTTTGGGTGCTGTGGCCGCTTTTAAAACTTCGTTAGTTGTTAAGAGATTACCAAAAACAAGGTCAGGGAAAATTCTAAGAAAGTCATTGAGAGCCCTGGCGAACAGGGAAACCATCGCTCTTCCTTCAACCATTGAAGATCCAGCCGTTCTTGATGAAATTGAAGCGATTTTTGAGTTACATAGAAAAGCAGATTAAACATATGAGTAATATAATTGAGAAACCAGTTTCGGATTCCAGAACTACCATGACGGAATTGATGATTCCATCATATGCTAATTTTGGAGGTAAAATACACGGCGGGATTCTCCTTTCGCTTATGGACAAAGTGGCTTACGCTTGCTCAAGTAAGCATGCGGGTGCCTATTGTGTAACAGTATCAGTAGATAAGGTAAATTTTCTTCAACCTGTTGAGGTTGGAGAATTGATATCACTTCATGCGGCTGTTAATTAGGTAGGTCGAACCTCCTTAGTTGTGGGCATCAAAATCATTGCAGAGAATGTAAAGGAGGGTCATGTTAAACATACTAATTCGAGTTATTTCACGATGGTCGCGAAGGGAGACGACAACAAACCGGTTGAAGTTCCAGGCCTGATCTTAGAAGGAAAGGAGGATGTAAGAAGGTTTGTTCAGGCTATAAGGAGAAGAAAGTTCAATGCCGATACTGAATCTAAAATGAGGAGTAGCAGCAAGGAGTTTTTGTTTGATGAAAATATGAAGCTATTGGAGGGCCAACGTTGCAAAGTACATTTAAAGTAACTGTACCTAATGATAGTGTTTTAGTGAGGGGTTTTTCAAGGAGACCTGGAAATTGATCTTATAAAAATCGACTACCAGATTGGCAGGTTTTGGATAAGATTTTTCCATAAAATGTTTTTATTTTAATAACTGATCGTTCCAAATACACTACCAGCAATAGTGTTGAGACCTCGTTTTACCATCTAAAGATATGCATTGGTTACTAATAATATATCGATTTAAATTGGAATGAAGACCAAAGAATGCCCTTCATGTGCAATGGAGGTAGATGCAGAAAGTAAAATCTGTCCAGTATGCAGCTATGAATTTGCAGAGACCAGCACCTTGGCAAGATGGACTGCTATACTCCTGGTGGTCGTGATTTTGTTATACCTCTTATTCTAAAATGGGCATAATTTAATTGTGACAACGATATTGCTGATTCCGACGCTGAGGTAAAGCTGTGCTTCAAGACATTTGATGTCGCGAAGCCTATATGTCAAAGTTAGATCTTACGATACGGTTTGCTGCTCTTTTACAGGGTTGCCCTTATTAACAGGGCGGCCCTTAACCATAGATGTAGCAAGTTGAAGGTATTGGCCGAGTTCGCGAAAACGCTTTCTCCGAAGTCTAACGATCACGTGATCGAGGTGTACTGAATTATCCATTAGCTGTTGACTAAAATACGGTTCTAATTTAGGAATTTGAAATGTATGTTCCTATAGGT
>JAJCYL010000084.1 GCA_029262955.1 Cytophagales bacterium
ACAACTGTCTGCTTTAAGAAAATCTGTACACATAATTTAGACTCTTCAAATTTACTGATCGTGAAAATTGAAAATTTCCCTGTTCGAGGTAGAGTCGAAATCCATCCAGGTCTGCAAATAAAGGGTATCGAATAATGTCCGTTTACCAAATTCTAAATCCATTTTATCGCTGAAATAACTAAAATCAGTTAATGATGGGATTGTGCTCTTAAAATGTAAATCCTCTATCGACCCACAGTAATCTACCGAATCAGGCAAACCATCCCTGAGGTCCCAGAGATAATAAGCTTTATTATCAATTTTATACGCAGGCTCCAGTTCATAACTAAAACGATTGGCATAAACGGTTATGTGATTGAGCTCCCCATCGCCATAATCAGTATAAAGCTCAAGCGTGTTATCAGTTACACGATAGTGTTCTTTCCGTTTCCAGACTGGGGATTTACTTTCTCCTGGAATTGAATTATTTACCACAAAATTAGCCTGTGAAAAATTGCCTTTAACGTCCCACAGCTTAATGTCAAAATGATGACTCAATGTATCATTTATATCAATTATAGCATTCCCCTCACCTTCATAGAATGGCAGTTCATTACCGTCGTCAATGTAGAGCTTGTGAAATCTCCTTCTAGTATTGGCCATGTGCGGGTAGTTGGTATGCACCAGGAGATTTCTGGTATCTCTAAACGAAAAAACTTTAATGTGATGACTATATATCAGACTGTCGTTGTGATAGAATTCTACACACGGAAGACCATACCTGTTATTGGTGTCGTTCTGTCTATCAAAAGCATAAATCTCAACACCGATGCGACCTGATAAATTCACGCCTTCATTTAATTTAAACAGATTTCCTTCCCTGCTAGTACTGAAAACAATTCGTCCAAATTGTCCATTCACCCTGGAATCGGCATCCATGGTTTTAAAGGCAATTGTTCTCAGCTCGGGCTCGCGGGTATCTCTAATTTCAGGAAAATCAAACCTCAAAGGGTCCAAAATGCGATGATTCCCATCCCTAATTTCAAAGTGCAAATGTGGGGCAGATGAAGACCCCGTATTCCCTGACGCAGCTATTATATCCCCTTTGTTAAAAGTGAATGCTCCCTTTTTTGGAAACAAATCCACCACATATGATTTCTTCCTATACTGTTGAGCCTTGACATAATCCGCGACCTCCTTAGAATATTCACGCAAATGTGCATAAACAGTAAAGGTATTATTGGGGTGCTGAATATAAATTGCTTTCCCATAACCCCCGGTTGAAACTTTAACCCTATTCAAAAACCCATCTGCCGCCGCATAAACATTGTACCCCTGAACACCACCAGTTTTTATATCGATTCCCGAATGAAAATGTGTGCTTCGTAATTCACCCATCGATCCAGATAGATAATTAATTTCACCCGGTCTTATAGGAAATAAGTAGTAGCCCTTCTGATCATAAATGTCATCCGAAGGAATCGTAAAGGAGATAAACACTCCTACAACCAGTAACCAAGGAAATTTACCTGACATTAAAGTCTAATAATTTCTCTTCTTCTATATAAGCTTTCAAGTTGTCACCAACTTTCACCGGACCTACTCCTTTTGGAGTCCCGGTAAATATTAAATCACCTTTCTTAAGCATAATAAACTGAGATATGTATGAAACAACAAATGCTACATTATAGATCATCAGTTTAGTATTTCCGCTCTGAACCGTTTCATCATTTAATAGAAGATGAAAATTGATGTCTTGAATATCCTTGAAATCAGACAGTGATTTAAAACCTGAAATGGGGGCAGATCCATTAAATCCTTTTGCTAATGTCCAGGGCAGCCCTTTTGATTTAGCTTTCGCCTGATAATCTCTTGCTGTGAAATCAATTCCAACCCCGATTTGATTATAATACTTATGCGCAAACTGTTCTTCGATATTTTTCCCGTGCTTAGAGATTTTTACTACTATTTCAACCTCATAATGGACATCATTTGAAAAAGACGGATAAAAAAAAGGTTGATTCCTTGTGATTAATGCCGTTTCGGGTTTAAAAAATATAACTGGTTCATCAGGAACTTCATTGCTAAGTTCCTTGATGTGGTCAGCGTAATTACGTCCGACTCCTATTATTTTCATATATTCTTAAAAGCTCTGCCATCGTAAAGATAGTGCCATAAAACACTATCATAAATGTAGTAAATGATGGTTGGTGACAATTCTGTTCTTTTTATGAACGAAATCATACCATATCACATTATAATTCGTAACAATAACTGAACCAATAAATTATTGGTTCAAAATCATGTATCCTATAACTAGGAAAATCGTTATCAACGAACACAAATTGCTTAGTATCGATAAATATGAAAAGATCAGTTTTATTATTAGCCTGCTTAATACTCATCTATGGCTGCGCAAGAGTGCCAGTAACAGGTCGGCGTCAGCTTAGTATCGTAAAAAATTCTACAATTATTCCTGCGAGTTTTGATCAATATGAGCAAGTTAAAAAGGAGAGCAAATTATCTGACGATGAAGAGCAAGTTGCTCTGGTCAAAAAAGTTGGTCATCGAATTCAGACGGCGGTAGAAAAATACATGAGTGAAAATGGATGGGAAGATCACCTCGAAGGTTACGATTGGGAATTCAATCTGATTGAATCTGATCAAGTAAATGCTTGGGCGATGCCCGGTGGGAAAGTAGCATTTTATACTGGTATTTTGCCTATCTGTAAAGATGAGCAGGGTATTGCCGTGGTAATGGGGCACGAAGTTGCCCATGCTGTAGCCAATCATGGAAGAGAAAGAATAAGTCAGCAAACAGGCGCCCAAGCGGGTCTGACTGCAATTTCAGTGGCTTTGGGAGCTGGAGGAACCAGTGAATTATCGCGTGAAGCAATCATGCAGGGGGCCGGGGCTGCCACTTCGCTTGGCATTTTGAAGTTCTCTAGAAAACACGAGTCCGAGGCCGATCACTTAGGAATTATTTTTATGGCAATAGCTGGGTATGACCCAAAAGGAGCTCCTGTTTTTTGGGAAAGAATGGCCGAGCAAAGCGGTGGAGAATCGCCACCTGAATTTGTGTCTACTCACCCATCTCACGATACTCGTATCTCAGACCTAAACAAATGGATGCCCGAGGCAATGAAATATTATAAGAAATAAGTCTACCTACAGACTTGTTGCTTCTACAGAATTATCAATCTTTTTAACCAATCCTTGAAGGACTTTACCCGGACCGCATTCAATAAATTCTGTAGCCCCATCTGCAACCATGTGCTGAACTGTTTGAGTCCATCTAACCGGAGCTGTCAATTGGGCAATTAGGTTACTTTTAATCACATCAATGTCAACTGAAGGTTTTGCCGTTACATTTTGATAAACAGGGCAAATTGGGTCGCTGAAAGATGTCCCTTTAATAGCATCTGCCAACTCTTCCCTTGCAGGTTCCATCAATGGAGAGTGAAATGCGCCACCCACAGGTAAAGGAAGTGCTCTTCTTGCTCCTGCTTCTTTCATTTTCTCGCAAGCAATCTCTATCCCCTTGATGCTTCCTGATATGACCAACTGACCGGGGCAATTGTAATTAGCAGCTACAACAACATCGTCGATAC
>JAJCYL010000085.1 GCA_029262955.1 Cytophagales bacterium
TTCAATCAGGTAGGAGAGTCCTTTATGGAAATTGTCAGTTTTATAATACAGGCCAGACATACTGTATTTAGCATCGGCAATGCCTTTTTCATCTTTTAACTCTTCAAAAATTTCGATTGCCTTTAGGGCCAGACTCATTGATTCTTCGAACTCTCCGGTAATCATGTAATAGAGAGAAAGCTGGCCGAGGCTTCTGGCTATTAATTTCTTTGAGCCTATTTGTTTACTTTGCGCTAACCCTTTTTTAGCAAGAAGAATACTCTGTCTTAGATCATTCAACCGACAGCTGTAGGCATCATCAAGAAATTCTATTATTCTTTTTTCTTCCTTTGTAGACAAGTATCAGATGGTTAGGCAAAGAAAGATAATAATTTTTTCAATGATAGGATGCCCAAATATGTCAATGGCTGACATAATTATAAGTTTACCAATTTTTACTTATTCAAAATAGTGAACTCTACTCTTCTATTAAGACGCCGGGATTCCTCTGTATTATTTTTTGCAATTGGCTTCATCGGGCCCCAACCTTTTCCAGAAAGCCTCTTTTTACTTATTCCCTTTTGAATGAGGTATTCGACTACTTTATCTACTCGATCCTGTGAGAGTTTGACATTAAGTTTAAAATCTCCTTGATTGTCAGTATGTCCGGCTACTTCAATTTCAATCGAAGGGTTATCCCTCAACATACGAAATACCGCCTCCAGATCTTGTTCTGATCCTGCTATCATCATGGTTTTACCCCGCTCAAAAAGAACATTATTCAAAGCGATGGTATTTCCAACTTCCAGAGGTTCTAGAAAAAAGTCATTTACAAATGCCTTATTCACATTGATCGTAAAGGCGGTATCGTACTCCAAATAATCATTTGATTTTACCACCACTTGATAATCCGCTTCTCTCAATTTGGCATTGAATCCTTGCGTATCGGAGCTTTTTAACGTTAACGAATCAAATTCGCTGATCAGAGAAAGTTGCCCTTCTATTGCCTGGCCAGTCTTAATATTTCTAATCTTTCCCGAGAAGTTATTTTTAACGCCTACAGGTTCTTTTTGTATCGGTTCAAAAACCAATGTATCGGCCTTTATTGATGACAAAAGTGGGTGTTCTTCGAGTGTGTCTATTTCGGCAATAAAATCTTCAGGAAAAGAAATTTCAACCTTCTTTAAATCCCCATAACCATCTGAGTTTTGAGTTGAGACTAATAATGCCCAATTACTGCCAGGTAGGAACTTGAAGCCACTTTCAGAGCCAATAGTATTTATTTGAGAGCCAAGGTTCTCGGGTGTGGTCCAATTTCTCCAGCTATCATCCAATCTTTGACTCCAATAAATATCCAAACTCCCTTCTCCTTGATAGCCATTAGATGCAAAGTAAATGGTTTGATTATCAGGAGAAATAAAAGGTGTCATTTCCTGGTATCGCGTGTTAATGATCGGCCCAAGATTTCTCAAATCACTCCAACTGCCGTCACCTCTTAGCCGTGTGAAGTATAGATCTTCTACTCCGTAAGTCCCAAAAGTCATCAGGGAAAAAATCATTATTCGCCCATCGGGAGATATGGTTGCACTCTGAAACTCCGATTGACTTTTAAAATAAGGAATCTCTACCTCTCTTAGCTTACTCCACGAGTCCCCTTCCCTTCTGCTTATGGCAAAACCCTTATTGCCTTGATTTCCGCCAACAGGTTGATGAGTCAACAGCATCGCATTACCCCCATCAAGAAAGCCTATTACAGTGTTTCTTGCTACGGAATTAATTGGAATTCCAAGATTCGTAGCTGGTCCCCAGGTTCCATCATCGAGCCGAGTAGCATACCAAACATCACCCTTATCTGAAATCCCTCCTACATTACCGGCATGTCCGGCTCGAGTAAAAAACAACTTAGCTCCATCTGGACTGAGAATTGGACTTTCTTCAAATATTTTTGAATTAATGGCCGTATCCAGACTCTGCTGAACTGACTCCACTTTAACTAATTGCCCCCAACAGCTCAATGAAAACAAAATCAAAGAAAGAATATTCGCACTAACCACTATTTTCATATCCCAAAGTTATGCAGACACGTTGAACCAAAAAACGTAACGATATATAATGAAGGAACTAATAGTAATAAAAACCTTTAATAGTGAGATCGAAGCCAGCATCGTCCAAGGTAAATTGGAAGCTGGCGGCATCATGGCACTGGTCGAAGGAGGTAACGTCATTCCTTATTTGTCCTTTTTTACCCCAGGCCGTAAAGGTGTCCAGTTAAAAGTATTGGCTCATGATGTCGAAAAAGCTCTTGCTGTGATTGATAACATTTGACTTAAATGGACTATTTTAGAACAATGGGAAAGTCCTTACTGCTTCTAATCTCTTACATTTTCATAATCCAACCAGTGATTGGCCAGAGAGACTTGCAGTTAATGAGGCTAAATAACGAAGATTTTCCAGTACTCTCTCATTCGGAAGTATTCACCGAAAGTGATTCTGAAAGGTATGGTGATTTTCTTAGCCATAGATACAGTCTTATGGGATACAGAGGGCTGAAATTGGATGATTATCAGGTTATATCCTCTCACCAGTCAAATTCAAATTTTGACATTGTATACTATATTGATAACTCAGGAAAAACGGTCAGGCGCTTTTTAACAACCACTGCCCCTATGAATTTTGACCATATCGCGACCTCTCATTTCGACAGCTTGAACCCCTATGGAAGCGTGGGAATGGCAAGTGCATTAATTAATGGCCTTCTGGGCACAATACTAAATAGAGGTTTAGGTTTGAAATAAATTGAACCTTAAATCAGAAATACTCCGGGAACATTCTAAAGTACAAGCCCTTAGAGTTTCTAACTACATCGGGAAATCCAGAGGAAAAAAGGTTCTTAAGGAGCCAGAGTCAATTTAAGTCTTTCCATGTTTCTCTTCACATTCAATGATACACTATCAATTATTCGAATGCTATTTCTAAATTAGCGGCCCAATTCAATGATACTCCAGGCCATCACAGACGTAGTAGAATTATGCTCTCGAAAGGGAATCTCAAGAGCTATTATCTCTCCTGGTTCTAGAAATGCACCACTAACTCTGGCCTTTGCGCGACACCCCAAAATTGAGACATTTGTGATTCCGGATGAGAGGTCTGCTGGATTTATAGCACTTGGCATGTCTCAAAAACTGCATGTACCAGTTGCACTAATTTGCACTTCGGGATCAGCTGTTTATAATTACGCCCCAGCCGTGGCTGAAGCATTCTACGCTAACGTCCCATTAATTGTGCTCAGCGCCGACCGTCCTCCTGAATGGATCGACCAAAGAGATGGCCAAACTATACGACAACAAGGCATTTTCGGCAATCATGTTAGGGGTAGCTTTCAACTGCCCGACCTCATCACTTCTGTGGATAATCTCTGGTTCGCCCAACGGACAGCAAATGAAGCTATAAATCTTGCCTGTGGCAGAAATCCTGGTCCGGTTCATATCAATGTGCCTCTTCGGGAGCCATTTTATCCTGATGGTGAACTTCCGGAGGCTAGTAGTGACATGAGGGTTGTTGAGAACTTTCAAGGTAGCAGGTCGTGGTCTGACAACCCCATTAATGAGCTTAAAGATCGTCTCAATAACTATGAGAAGGTACTCATTGTAGCTGGCCAATCTGCTTTAGATAGCGAGGCTATTGGGGCTATGCGCCAATTCTCTCATGACAATAATATCCCAATTGTTACAGATATCATTTCCAACTTCAACTCCCTGGACCATGCCATCATTCACCAGGATCTCTTTCTTGGACTAATGGATGATTCTTCTAAAAAAAGACTTCAACCTGATCTGGTATTGTCATTTGGCCAATCCGTGATTTCAAAGAACTTAAAACTATACCTTAGGAAGTTTAAGCCGAAAGAACATTGGCACATTGCCGAAACAGAATATATTCCAGACACTATGCAATCCTTGACAAAAGTGGTTGATATGTCAATAATCGCATTTTGCAAATCACTTCATTCCACAATAGCTGTCAAATCAGAATCTTATGCTGCTGAATGGGCCGAGATCGACAACAAGAGTGACCAATTTTTAGAAGCATATAGCACAGATAAATTATGGGAACTCCCTATTGTATCCGATCTTTTGGAGGCCTTACCTGCTAACACCCAGCTACACCTGGCTAATAGTATGCCCGTACGGTGGGCCAATTTCGTCAATACACACCGAACAGATGTTGAAGTTTTCGCAAATAGAGGGACCAGTGGTATTGATGGTTGTCTCAGTGTTGCTGTTGGATGTGCACTCTCCTGTCAATCCCCCGTAGTTGCTTTAATGGGTGACATGGCATTCTTATACGACCGTAATGGTTTATGGCATAATTATCTTCCTGAAAACCTTCGGATATTGGTGATAAATAATCACGGTGGTGGCATCTTTCGTTTGATAGAAGGCCCGTCTCAGCAACCCGAATTAGAGGAGTTTTTTGAAACACAGCAAAGACTACATGCAAAGAACACCATCAATGACTATGACATCGATTACCTCAAAGCTGACTCAATAGATGAGTATAAGGCAGCACTAAAAGACTTTCTAAAAATGGAAGGAAAGGCCAAATTGATGGAAGTCGAAGTGAATAGTGAAAACAATAAGACAGAATTAGAAGTTTTAAAACAAGGGCTAAAAGCCCATTTAAACGCATAGCAATGGCATTTGACTGGCAGAAAATTAAAGACTACAAAGATATCAAATTTGAAATATTTGAAGGTATTGCTAAAATAACCATTAACCGACCTGAGGTTTATAATGCCTTTCGACCCGAGACTAATATTGAGATGATCGAAGCAATGGACATCTGTCGGGAGCGTCAGGATGTCGATGTTGTCATTCTTACGGGCATTGGAGACAAAGCATTCTGTTCCGGAGGCGATCAAAATGTAAAAGGCGTAGGAGGATATGTTGGAGAAGATGGCGTACCCAGATTGAACGTTCTTGATTTACACAAGAGGATCCGCTCGCTTCCGAAACCTGTGATAGCCATGGTCAATGGATATGCAATCGGCGGAGGGCACGTTTTACATGTGGTTTGTGATCTGACTATTGCATCTGACAATGCGAAATTTGGCCAAACCGGACCCAAAGTAGGCAGTTTCGATGGGGGCTTTGGTTCTTCCTATCTGGCCAGACACGTCGGTCAAAAGAAAGCCCGGGAAATCTGGTTCCTTTGTGAACAATACACAGCAGTGGAAGCTGAAAGAATGGGAATGGTTAAC
>JAJCYL010000086.1 GCA_029262955.1 Cytophagales bacterium
AAAACCTTCGAGTATTTTTTGAACTTCAAAATTTCCAACGTCTATCACTAGGTTATGGATTGAGAACAATTCCACGATTGCATTTTGAAATATAGAGAAATGTCCACAAAGAATTGGTTTACCCATACTGAATAATTCGTATGAGATCATCCCGGGTGTACATACAGCCACGTCACATTTAGAGGCTACATCTATAAGCTGGTTAGCAGAGATATTAACGTGTATTTCGGAGCTAGGAAAAGATGACATTAACATTTGAACAGATGTCAAATGCGGAAAGGAGGCTCCAACAACCACATGTAAGGTTGGTCTGTCACGCAGCTTCTCGAATGCCTGGATAATATTCATAATATGTGCGCCGGAATCTCCACCACCCAGACAAATTAGCACCAGGTCATTATTATCACTGAACTCAACGGTCTCCTTCCTGTTAATATGTAAGAACTCTCTTCGCAGAATGGCATACTTTGGACCTAAAAATGCAAACTTACTTTTCGAATAGTTATTTAAATCAGCACCAATTAGATGATTTAAAACAGCCAAAACTTTGAAATCATTTCCCTGATCATCGATGTAGACTACATTCAATCCATTATAATATAATTTTTCATAGTAGCTATCATTGAAAGCATAACTGTCAACAACAAGAATGTCCTCTTGTGCTAAAAGGTTTGAAAGGCAATTAACTTCCCAATCTTCAGAGGATTTTTCTATAAATAGAGTTTCAATTTCACATTTCGGCAAATCAAAAACCGGAAATTGTGCTTTTGTCAATACAAGAGTTACATCAAAAACAGGTGAAAGAATATCTGCAAGTGCAATTGACCGATACAAATGGCCCATTCCAATCTGGGCTCCGCCTTCGGTTCTGATGAAAACTTTGGAATTCACCTAACCTTAAATAACGGCATTAATATATCCCCTTGAATTTGATTAAGGAGATCCTCCTTGCAAGTTATTTGACTCATTTTTTGAAGGTATTTGTCATATACTGATATTAGATACTCAATATCTTCTAAAGAGTGAGCATAACTTAGATTATGTGATCCTAAGCAAATAATTCCATTTTCAAACATTGTTTGCAAGAAGTAAGTTTTGGCCTCAAAACTAGACCAATTCTTACCATCCTTTATCAGAAAAAATGACCAGGTGGGAAAACCAGATACCTCAAACTGATCTTGCAAAGCATGTTGAGAGATTAATAGCTTTAATTGTTTAATCAGGAACTCACCTCTAGTTGAAATTGATTGAATTACATCCTCTTTATTCAATTTGGTGATTACAGCTTTGGCAGCAGCTAGTGATAAGGTCTCCCCTCCAAATGTGAAAGAAAAGAATATATCCTCCATCAACTTCATTATTTCCTTTCTACCAACCACAGCACTCAGCGGATAACCATTAGCCAGTCCTTTACCGAAAGTTGCCATATCAGGTATTACCGAGAAGACTGATTGAGCACCACCTATAGCATATCTAAAACCTGTAACCGTTTCATCAAAAACCAGTAAGGCATCGTTTTCTTCACACAGCTTTTTGACATCGCTGAGATAACCGTCTTTTGGTAATTCAATATTACAAGGTTCCAAAATTACACAGGCCACCTTGTTTTGAAAATCATTAAGAAGAGTCCTAAGAGCACTAATGTCATTATATGGAAATGAGTGAGTAAGATCTTGTGTGGACTGAGGTACTCCCAGATTTCTTGAGGTACTACCGATATACCAGTCTTGCCACCCATGATATCCACATACGAGTATGTGATCTTTTCCAGTGTATGCCCTAGACAGCCTAATTGCAGCAGCAGTTGCATCAGATCCATTCTTTCCAAACCGAACCATTTCAGCACAAGGAATTGCCTCGCAAAGCATCTCCGATACCTCAATCTCCAAAACCGAGGCCAGGGAAAAAATCGTTCCCTTTTCTAATTGGTCCTTTACAGCATTCATTATGTCCTTGTCACAATATCCCAATGTTATAGAACCAAGGGCATTGGCGAAATCAGTATACTGGTTCCCATCGACATCCCATAAATATGCCCCCTCAGCCCTTTCAGCAAAATAAGGTGATACTCCAAGGGGAAACTGAGTTATACTCTTACTAAAAGTTTGTGAACCAAGGGGTATAGTCTTGAGTGCTCTCTCCAAAAAGGCCTCTGATTTTTTGTATCTATTATTCACTTTCTTCTTTAAGTGATTTAGCATATCCTTCGTTTCTATTGATCCTACAATTCAATTGGTTTATCTCATCATCTAAAAGATACAAATCCGCGTATTCCCTCCAACTTGAATCTATACCCAACTTCTGAACGAGTATTCTTATTACCTCAAAATCTTCTGGTTCATCCACAGTTAATCGAACATGACCGAAATCATCTGCTATGGTGTAGTTGTCAGATTCGAACAAATTTCCCTGTTTGTAAGTGGAATTATTTATGATAAAGGGCGTTACATGTTCTCTATCACTTGTGAGTCTGGCATCCGTCCAGGTACGTATAAGTGCTTTTTTGGATATCACTTCTATGTCCTGACCATCCGGAAATTTGTGCTCAAGCACATTACTTCCATAATCCAATCTTTTCTTTATTGTGAACGCTACCACATTATCTACCAGAATTGGATCTATTAACGGGCAATCTCCTGTGACTCTAATGAAATAACTAGCATTCAATTTCATCATTACATTGTAGTAACGATCAAGTACATCCTCTTCCGAGCCTCGAAAGCATTCAACTCCTTGTTCGTAGCAATGTTTTTGAATGTTATCATCCAATTTATTGGTAGTAGTAGCCACGATAATATCACCAATGTATTTTGATTTTCTCAATCGAGAAATTAATAAGTCCAGCAAAGTCTTATCTCCAATTCTCCTCAAAACCTTACCAGGCAATCTGGTAGAACCTATCCTTGCTTGAATAATTACAGGTACCTTCAAATTGAACGCGAAACAGTTAATACCTGACGCCCGAGATTTAACTCTGCCAAAGACTTATAAAAGTTCAACAACTTCTCTGATTTCCCGTACTTTTTCATCAACCTTTCAAACTCAACCCTTTTATTGTGGCAGTTTTTGCCCAATTTGGCATCTCCCACGTAAACCTCACCGAAAAGCAGAAATAACTCTAAAGGAAATGATGCCTCCTTGTGCTCTACGTTATAGCCTGTTCCCTCTAATAAGTTTTGCAAAGTTGAACCAGAAAAATAATTAATATGATTAGGAGGACAAAGCCACCAATTATTCAATTTATAATGTTCATTTGCTACTAATTGAAAGTCGTTGTATTCATTGGGAACATCAATCACCAACAGGCCACCTTTTGCAAGGAGCTTAGACTTAATCTCCCTAAGTGTCTTTTCAGGCTCTCTCAAATGCTCAAGAACATTGAGCAATAGTACAACATCAAACCTCTTATCTCCCACAACACCAAAGTTTTCTATCCCTGTATGGAAAACACTTAAACCTTTCTTTTCAGCATAGTCTACTCCAGCTTTTGAAGGCTCAATGCCTGAAACTTGAAGACCCAATTGCTCAAAATAGAGCAACGCTTGTGCGAAACCAAAGCCGATATCAAAGACCGATTTTATCTTATCCTGTCCTTTAATATTCAAACACAATTCCCAAATATGATTATACTGTTCTCTAAAAAAGACTTGCTCTTCCTCCTGAACATCTAATGATGAGTCATTAAACTGCTTATAGTTGCTTGAGTAGAACTCATCCATATAGTATTTTTCAACTTCTTCCTGAGAAGGTATGGGATCAACTCTATGAAACCCATACTGTGGATCAACAATCATTTTATATTTACTCATTTCTTTATTGGAAGTTTATAATCTATTGGATCTTCAAATTCATTTGAACGTCTCGTCATTCTTGTGAACTCATCTATTGGTGGTTGCGATTTGAAGCCGAGAAGTTCCTTCCTTTCAGCAGTAAGATTTTCGTACATACTTTTAGGCATGTTTTTGGAAAAGTCAAATGAGGGTTTTATAAACCATCTACCATAACCCAATATTACTGCCCATCGATCACCCTCAATCAGCTTATCTGAACTACCATGCCATAAACTACCATTGAATACTAGTAAAGATCCCTGCTTGCCGGTTACTGTCAATTCATTATCATAACGTTTGCCGTCCTCGGCATATCCTTTGTTCTTATGGCTACCTGGAACAATTCTTGTTGCCCCGTTTTCCATATGAAAATCATCTAACATCCATAACGCCACAACTATTATCGGATAGTCTCCAGCTGGCAAATTACTATCAAGATGCAGTTGCTGACCCTTTGCCTTTTTATGCGGGTTTCTGGCAGATATATTAAGCAGATTATAAGGTTCAGAATTCTGATAAGATCCTTCTTTTAAAACAATATCTAGGAAAGAAATTAAAGTTTTATTGTCGAACAAGTCGTAATACGCGAGGTTTTTATTATGAAGGTTAAAAACTACTTTTTCACTGGACTTATCTTGCAGACCATGATTAGTGGAAGTCTTCCTGTCTGCATAATGGGTAGAATATTTTATATAGTCCTCTTCAAGGAGTTCCTTATAATATTCACATTTATCTGAAGAAACAAGGTCAGGGAAAACCACATATCCCTCCTGACGAAAATGATTAGCAGATTTATCTAAATTAATCATGAAAATTCCAGTTATTAGGGTTCAATACAGAAGTGTCATATGGAAACGCTGAAATACGGCTGGCTATATCAGGGATATTAAGTGGCTTATCTATTGATGCCAAGTTACTCTTTAGTTGGTCAGCTCTATCAACCCCTATGATCAATTTATCTACGAGCGGATTGTTTAATACATAGTTTAAAGCCATTTCAGCAATTGTTATTTTGTGTTCATTGGCAATCGTATTCAAATAAGTAAGTACAGGCATCAATTGGCAAAGATTTCCGCTTAACTCTTTAGGGTCTTTAAAAAATAGTCCTTGAAGAAAAATTGACCTAACATGTATCTCTTTATTTTGGAGTTTTAATGCTCGCATTTTCTCCCCTCTAACATTTTCATTATCAATAAGATTAAATGGAAATTGAACAAGGTCGATTGCACTTTCAGTTAAAACAATATCTAGTTCATTATTTTCATAAACCGAAACTCCCAGTTTTTGAATAGGCAATTCTGATTTCAGTTGAATTACCTTCTCTGACATGTTTTCATAGTCATGAAAAGAATGAAAGAGTAATCCATACAGTGCTTCTACTTCCAATTCTTTTACCATTTTAAAGACGGACTCAATTAAAGCGGAATCAGAACAGTCATTTGTTGTAGCAAATTTCGATATAATCTTAAATTTTTTGGCAGGAAATGCTCTATGAAAAGATCCTATTACCTGATGAGCTGCGCCATAACCTTGTGCCGTATCCAATGTTCTAACACCACCATCATACGCTGTATGTAATATTTCAAATGCATGTTCAATAGGGGGTTGACCACGTTCGTTATTTACACCATAGTCAAACCCTAATTGGGCTGTGCCTAATGCTATCTTTTGTGAACGCTTCAATATCCTTTTCAACTAAAAAGCTGCTAACACGTCTTTTTTTAGAATGGAAACAGAGTAAGTCTCTGAGAACTCCTCGCTGACACTCAATTTTCTGGTTTTGAAGCTAAAAACTGATCGATCCATCAAGTGGTATAATTTAGATCCGGAAAATATCTCATCATAATTTTGTTTATAGCAAAATACTTGATAATCCTTGATAGATTCGTAAATATTCTTGTGAGTTACTGCGGTATAAAAGTCTGTGATAACCAGATATCCAGAATCTTTCAGCACACGATCAATTTCAGAAACAACTCTTAGTAATAAGATTCTATCTATAACATGAAAAACACCACTTACCAGAACCAAATCAAATCTCTGATCCTCTATCATGCTTAAATCATCTCCAGTTGTCTGAATAAATTCGATTTCAGAAAATTGATTCTTCCCATACTTTATAGCTTCCATAGATGGCTCCACACCAAATACTTCTTTGGCTTTTAAATGACTGGATAAACCATGAAGTCTATGCCCCGCACTGCAACCA
>JAJCYL010000087.1 GCA_029262955.1 Cytophagales bacterium
CGCTTGCGCCAGGGTGGTGGGATAATGAATAACTCCTGCGAACATAAGTGAAAGGCTTACAAATCAATCAAATCGAAATACTAGGAAAAAGAGACTTTAAATTTCCAAAAAGGCTCATTTTATCGGGTATCTCAGTTGCAATTCCTAACCTGCATCGGATATTAAAGATGTAGATTTTGCGTTTTGGAAATTACGGGATTTTATAAAACCAAAGAACAATGAAATAGATATGTTTTTATCCTTCATCAGAGAAAAATATAGAGACATCTTAGTTCAACCAGATAAGCACGAAAAAGATTTGAACTATCTAAAAAACACTGGTATCAGAGTTATTTATTATGTTCAACTCAAAGGAAACTATCCCGTTTCCGGATTTATATTTCCTACTTGGCATGAGCACAAGCGGACGCTTGCCCCAGGGTGGTGGGGAACTAACCGGTGAGATTACTACCGATGACCTGCTGGAGAATATCTTTAGTAAGTTCTGTATTGGGAAGCATCTAATCCATTTCACTCAATAACCCATCCATGATGTCAAGAAGGTCTTCCCGGCTCAGCTTATAAGGCTGGTTTTCATTTAATTCCAGCATTTCTCGCATGGCTTGTCTGATGGTGGCGGTGCCCTGACCTTCATTAGGTACAATCATATATCTCCTGGTTGGGTTATCTTCAAAGAGGGCTTTCAAAAACATTTCTGCCACTTCATCCGAATTTTTCCTGGGGTTAGCCCGGCGGTCCAGTGTTGTGAGAAATGCCTCACGATAGGGTGAATTCACATACCTTTCTTTGGCCGCTTCCATGCTGGCAATTCCCTTTTCACGTATTTTCGTTTCGTAGCCACCCGGGTCAACTACACTCACCTGAACTCCAAATTGTTCCATCTCAATGGCCAATGCATCTGTAAAGCCTTCTATGGCATGTTTGGTCATGCTATAAGGACCAGCAAACATACCTGGTAGAATACCTGAAATCGAGCCAGTTGTAGTGATCCGTCCTTTAGATTCAATGATCAAAGGTGCAAAGGCTTTGGTCACCCGGTAAGGGCCATAAACATTAATGTCAAACATCCATTTTAATTCGCTCTCCTCTGTCTCAATAAGGGGTGATAGTATGCTCACTCCGGCATTGTTCACTAGCGCATATAACCCTCTTCCTGCTTCAGTTATTGTTTTCACCGCTCTATCAATGTCTTCTTGCTTTGTCACATCCAACTTGATGGCCTGAACATTCTGAATCGCGTTCAGGCGGTCGATGTCCTCCTGTTTCCTGGCACCTGCATAAACAAAATGTCCTTTTGAAGCAAGAAGTTCGGTGGTTTTTAAGCCAATGCCACTGGTAGCACCAGTGATGAGAATAGCCTTTTGTTGTGCTATTGACCAGTGACAGATCGCAAGTAGTATTAGAATATTGAGAAATGAGGACAAGTTTGAAGCTTTCATTATTTGTATTAGAATTTTTGACCAATCTACGCTTAACATGCAGATATTCAAAAGGATAGGTTTAATCCACATAATTCACATAATGCTCCCACTTCTTTATCACTGAAGTAAAATCTTATGGCAAACTCCGAATCAAACTGCACCTGTTACCGGTCAGGAAGAACAAATCCTAATGCTACATTTTTACGTAATATAAATGCATCATATATATTTGTCATATATTATATGATTAAAAGTTATTATTATGAGTGTACTATCAGTCCCATTAACGCCAGAATTAGAGGAAGCAATCGACAACTTATTAAAATGGGGAATTGCCAGCAACCGGGCTGATGCGGCCCGAAAGGCAATCCTGAAACTCGAAGAAGATGCCGCCATACAAGTCGTTATAGAGAGCGAACAGGCAGTAAAGGAAGGTAAGGTCATATCGGGCGATCTGAGAGACTTTATCACACGCCCATCGGATAAATGAAGATTTCGTTTACTACCCCATTCTTAAGACAATTAAGGAAGCTAGACCCCGATTTGCAAGAGGAAGTAGTCGAGAAGGTGGAACTGTTCCAGCAAGACCCTAACTATAAGGGACTGAAAGTTCATAAATTGAAAGGTCGTTTAAAAGATCGTTGGAGCTTTTCAGTCAATTACAAGACTAGAATTGTTTTCCAATACCTCTCATCGGATGAAGTGATTCTACTTGCCGTTGGTAACCATGACGTCTATAATAGTTAAAAAATTTACTCGCCGTCTGTTTTTTGCTCTCTATAAATCCAACCATTGCTCAACAGATGATATGCTGGAGAACATTTTCACATCCCGCTAAGGGGCTTCCTAAGTGAAATGTTCAACTTTCAGGAAACCCGGAGAGGAAGAAAAGGGCCTTCCTGATTGACAGGTTCATCTCTCAGGGTCCCTTTCAGGAGACCCTGCGAGGAATAAAGGAATAAAAGAAAATATTGTGGGGTTATCTTGATCGCAGTACAACATGGGGATGCATCGTTCAGAGTTCCCTTCCGATATTGATTTCCGAAGTACCAATTGAGGTCGGGCTTCCCAAGTGAAATGTTCAACTTTCAGGAAACCCGGAGAGGAAGAAAAGGGCCTTCCTGATTGACAGGTTCATCTCTCAGGGTCCCTTTCAGGAGACCCTGCGAGGAATAAGGAATAAGAAAAGACTAAAAACATTAAAGCAAGTTGTACCCTAAGCTGAAGATTCCTGTCGATTCCAATTATGTCTTATATTTAGGATTCATCTTATAGTCATATGCAAAAATCTTACGAAAGACTTATCCAGGGAAATGAAAAATGGGTAAAGGATAAACTAAAACTTGAACCAGATTATTTTAAGAAATTATCCAAGGGCCAGACGCCTGAATTTCTGTGGATAGGATGCTCTGATAGCCGCGTTCCGGCAAATGAAATTACGGGAAGCCATTCCGGAGAAATTTTCGTCCACAGAAATATCGCGAACCAAGTGATACACTCGGACACTAACATGTTGAGCGTCCTTCAATATGCCGTAGAATACCTTCACGTAAAACATGTGATCGTTTGCGGCCATTACGGGTGTGGAGGAGTGAAAGCCGCAATGGATACAGACCACGTCGGATTGGTTGGACGTTGGTTGGCTCACGTAAAGGACATCTATCAAAACAATATTGATGTGTTGGAGTTAATGAAAGATCCTGTAGAGAGAGAAAAAAGAATGGTAGAATTAAACGTTGTCGAGCAGGTTCATAATCTCGCCAAAACTTCTTTCGTTCAGAAGGCTTGGAAAAAAAGAGCACTGGAGATACATGGCTGGGTTTACTCGTTAGAGAACGGGAAAATCATAGATTTAAACTGCAAGTATTCTAATATCGATCAGTTAGAGCCTATATACCGGTTTTCGGGTCTCTAATTGAAAGTAGGATTGGTTATAAATTCTTTGGTGCTGCCGTTAAAATCAGTGTTCGGTTTTATTTATAGATCTATCAGTATAGCTGAAAAATACGATGACTGAAGAACTCTGAAGTTAGGAATCTCATTTGCCGTTTCTCTTTTTCGATGTAAAGCAAATGGAGATTACTTAATAAACTCTCTGATGTTGAAGTTTTGGAAGTAGCCATCTTTAATATTCAGATCCAAAAATTTGTAATAGCAAGGCTCCGGTCGTTAGTAAGGTAAAGTTTTATCTGCTTCTTTTTAATCTCCGGGCTGCATCCGTATCAAGTTTAGAACCTTCCATGTCACCAATAGCCTTTTTGTATACTCCTCTCCTCAAATAAGCCTTGGTGTTTTGTGGTTCAAATTCAATCACCTTATCGTAATCCCTAATTGCTTCTTGAAACTTACCGTTTTCACCAAAAACAAAGCCGCGGGCGAAATAGTACATTGCTTCTTCAGGTTTCAGCTCAATAGCTTTGGAATAGTCGGAAATCGCCTCACCATACCTTTTAATTATGACTTTGTCATGCCCCATTTTGTAATAAACATCCGCCAGGTTGGGGTTGAGGGCTAACACCTGATTATAATCTAATATTGCTCCTTCTATGTCATGATGAGTAGCCTTATGAAATGCCCGTCTGAAATAGGCGTAGTCATTATCCGGGTCTTCTTGAATATCTCTATTGAAGTCCTCGAGGGTTCCTTCTCCTCCATACGGATCTACATCATAATCGCCTAAATACGAATAATGATTGGTAATTTCATGTGAACATCCGCTAATTATTACCACAATCAGAATCATTATTAACTTTTTCATCTCCTTGAATTGTTATCACAAGAAAGTAATGGATTCTGAATAAAATTTGAATTATCACTCCAATACAGAATGTCTTCAGATTCGCAGAGTAGTATTGTATTGTCACTAAACAATAAAGTAATGAAAAGTATTATCATAGTCATATTAGCCATCTGCGTCGTCGGATTAGGAACTATCGTAACATTAACATTCGTACCAAAGAGTGACAATGATACTGAAAAGTTCTTTCTATCAAATTGGGCACTATCCCCAGATAATCATTTAACATTGGCCAGTAGTGACCTGCAGAAAACTTCTTACGAAGCAAGTGCCTATGAGATTAATAAAGCGATCAAGGAAATGAAATCCATCGAGTCTCTTACAGATCCTGAAGGCATCAAATTGATCGAAAAAGCGATTGAACATCTGGTAAAAATTGAGGAGGAAATCAAGATAAGAAATATTGATGCCGATAGGTTAGAAGAAGTATCCATCGAATCGCTCAACACACTCGCCTTGGTTCATCTGAAATTATCAGATGAGCTAGCCAATAGAGGCGATCACAAAAAGGCCATGAAATCTATCCGCATAGCTATTCAACACCTTCAAAATGCAGTTGACATGGCCAGTTTGGGCAGCCAGCGAGTTGGTGAAAAGCTGGTGATTGACGAGTTAAAAGTACTCCTTGACAGCCTTGAAAGCAATGGCCATTTGGATGAGAAAGACTACACAATTTCTGCCAATGACCTTGTCAAGCTGATAAAAAATAATGAATAGTCATTTTGAGTTTAGCCTGTAGATTTTTTCAAAAAGGGCCATGTCGGTCCTTTTGCTTTATCTCATCACCTTGCACCAATCACTTTATCAAACTATTACTCTCAGTTGGATAAAATTCTAAGATTACTAATATCGGCAGGTCCAGATTTTACTTCATGCAATTCATTATTAGTCCGATCATAAACAAAACCCCTTATAAATAATTTATTGCCTTCCCTCAAATCAGAGATTTGCAGGACATGCTTTAAATTGTCCATCTGCTCCCAAATATTAATTTCAGCCATCCTTCTCAACTTTTGGGCCTTATTTAGTAAAGGATCCTGGGAAATTTTGTACATCGAATCCAAGGCATTCAAAACCTTAAACGCATAAAAATCCTTATAAACTTCTGCCGGATCTATGACATTTTTCAAAAAAGAGCAGGCACAATCATTCACAACGACTAATTCCTTGATTTCCTCTTCTTTTAAAAGAGGTTGAATGCTTTCTCCAAAACTCAAATCCGCCAAATCCAAAACTGCACCCAACTTTTTCAGGAAGAAACTTCTGCCTGAAAAACGTCTCCTGAGCCTTTCTTCAAGATAACATTCCGGACAGATCAAAAACAAACGT
>JAJCYL010000088.1 GCA_029262955.1 Cytophagales bacterium
TGCTAACCTCATACCAATTGAAGCGGAAGCAGTTGATGGGACAACATTTCTTGCGAGTTCGTCCACATTACCACTGGCTAATCCCCTGACAGTAAACGAGGGCATCAACAACCTTTCTGCGAATGGGGCATTGTTGCCTTCTGACCAGGTAATGCCTAATTGTTCTCGGATCTCATCATCATACTCTGCAAGTTTGTTGATTGCCTGACGATCAGAACTGGATATTGGTGCAGTACTTTCATAAAAACCCTTAATTAGGACTTCACCATTTTCATGTTTCATAGAAGTCAGTAAACTGGCCATCATTTGACCGGGTACAGGAGCAAAGTTACCATAGTGTCCACTATGGAGAGATCGATTGGCACCGTAAATAGTTAAGTCCATTGCCGCCAGTCCCCGTACTCCATAAACAATCAGTGGACGACCTGTTTGGTGAACAGGCCCGTCAAAAACCAACCAAATATCTCCATCGAAATAGTTGCCATAAGCTTTTTCGAAATCTCCAAGATTGGGAGAGCCAGCCTCCTCTTCACCTTCAAAAAAGAATTTCAAATTTGAGGTGAGCTGAACTTTGGATTCCTTGAAAGCGTCTAAAACTGCCAGAATTGCGGGAAATGGAGCTTTGTCATCCCCGGCGGATCGACCATAAATTCTCCACTCCGGGTCAATCTCTGTCCCCTTTTTTGGAAGTGCAATTGGTTGGCCTCCGTTTTCTATAGCGGCTGAATACAATTGACCAGTCCATGGTGACGTGGTCTTCCATTTGGAAGGGTCCACAGGTTGCCCATCATAATGAACATATATAATGAGCGTCCTTTCTGCACCAGGAACATTCAATTCTCCATAAACTATGGGGGGAGCGCCCGGTAGCTCCAGTAATTCAACTTTGACATCTCGCCTTTCAAATTCTTCCTTCAAATAATTTGCATTCTTCCTGATATTTCCCAAATCACTAGCCACATTCGGAATTTGTAATAAATCTGAAAATCCCTGTAAGATTTCATAACCGTTAGATTGTCGAAAATCTCTGGCAATTTCGACAGGTGTTTGAGCCATAGTTAAATGTTTAGCACACAGAATGACTACAAGTATGGAAACTGTTTTCAAGGATTGAAGAAGTGAGCGATGGATCATATTACTATATGTGAGCGTCCAATTTATAGACTCAATACGACTGAAGCAATTATTGATTGATTAGAGGGTGGAAGTTTTTGAAAGGACTTATAACTGATCAAGTTCCTTCAATTCCTTTTCAAAACCGGATGAAAGAATAGGGAACCTCATCCATGAACGTGGATCAATATTAAAGTCGTCAAAATGAAATGATGGAGCCAGTCTTTCTCGTTTCCACTGATTTCTGGACCAGAGTCTGAAGAATTTGGTGATATATGCTTTAAGAGTTTCTCCGGGTACTGACAAGTGCTTATTAAGAGTTTTATAGATGACAGTTGGGGACTTCTTATCTCTGATAGCCAGTTTTTCTATTTCGAGCAGAACCGGATAGGGCATAAGGTCCGCTTCATCTGTTTGTGATTGACCAGATGGTCGGAGTTCTGCCGTGGGTTGTAAAGAGTTAACCTTTTTAAGGCCATCATAACCCAAATCTTTTTCTGCCCATTTTAACCATTGAAGTATAAATGGTTTATCAATAGCTGCAATTGGTGATAAACTGCCAGACGTGTCACCATCCATGGTGGCGTAGCCAACATCTCCTTCACTTCTGTTTGAGGTAGCGAGTAATAAACAATTCTTAAGATTAGCGATCATCCAGATAATTGGTGACCTGGCCCTTGCCTGAATATTTTGAAGCGCAATGTCATGAGCTTTCCAGGTCAATTTCTCATTAAGCGCCTGCTCAATTTTTCTGGTGTAAGAACTTACCTCCTCATCGATGGACCATTGATAAAATTTGGCTCCAATTGACTCAGCTAACTCTCGGGCGGAGTTGAGGGTACCTTCTGACGAGTTTTTGGTGCTTTGGTACGCTGTATGAAGCACCAGGCTTACGATATCTTTAATATCAAACTGGTTATTTTTTGTTGGGAGACCGATTCTTTCTAAGAATGGCTGGATACCCAATTCATTCACTGCGCGTTTAACCATTTCTGCCACTAAAACCGCACAGGTAGAAGAATCAGCGCCTCCACTCAATGAGAGTACAAATCCCTTTGATTTTGATTTATGCATATAGTCAAACAGCGCTAAAGAGGCGGCGGCAGTGAATTCTGAATTCTGAGAATCAACCCGTTCATTTAGTTCTCCCACTTGAATGGCACCCGATTCGAAATCTATGCTGGCAGCAATGAGATTAAATTTTTGATAGGATAACCGGTTATTGCGCTGGATCAATCTGCCTTTTCCCGCTATTATGATGTCTCCATCAAAGATCATTCTGCCGGATTCATTTCCTAATAAGTTGGTATAGAGATAATAGGCATCATATTTTTTAGAGCTGCTAACCACTAGATTCTCACGAAAATCGGCTTTCCCAAAGGCAAAATGACTGGCACTGGGGCTGAGAATTAAATCAACGGGATTGTCAATGAATTTATTAGCTGGTCGATCTTCTCGCCAGGCATCTTCACAAATTTCAAATCCAACTTTAATTCCCTGGAATTCGATCGTTATATCTCCTATTGGGCATTTCATTCCCTGGTAGTTGAATTCATCCACTACCCCCTCTTCCCAACTGTCAAACCATCGAGGCTCATAATGTACACCCTCTCGAGCCAAATGCCTTTTGCAATAAACGCCCAATAGTTTTTTATTCTCAATGGTAAATGAGGTATTGTAAGTTTTGCCGGAGAACCGTAGAGGAAGACCAATGACTACCGCTATCGACTTAGTTTTCGGAATGATCTTTCCAACATATTCCAGAGCTCTTTCACCAACCCACTCACTGAGGAACATATCTTCACACCCATAACCAGTGATGCAGAGTTCAGGGAAATTGAGTAAAGTTATTCCAAGACTTCTCCCACTATCAATAGCTTCAAGAATATTACTGAGGTTGCCTTCCCAGTCAAGCGGAGTTTGGTTTAGGGTTGCACCCCCAATGGTCAGTTTTGACATCTTATACAGCTACAATATCGATGCAAAAATGTCAATTTTTAATACCATAACAAGAGGTGGAACACTATTCTATTTTGAGAAGGTCGAGAGATTTTTGGGCAGCATCCTGCTCAGCTTTTTTCTTACTTAGTCCGTACCCTCTGCCCAAAGGCTCTTCTTCTAGTATAACCTGAGCGGTGAACTTTTTTAGGTGATTGACTTCTTCAATACCAATGATCTCGAATTTCAAATCCCGACTTTCTTTTTGAGCCCATTCAATAATTTTGCTCTTATAATTGGGATTGTTAGTGACAATTTCGTCAATATCGTAATTGGGTGTGAGAAGTTTTCTAATAACGAAGCGCTTACAGTGTTTATACCCTTTGTCGAGAAATACAGCTCCAATTAAGGCTTCAAGTGTATCGCCAAAAAGTGACTTTGGTTTAATTGAATTCCGAGAGGAGTTATCATATTCAACGAGATTGGAGAGTCCAATTTTTTTTGAAACCCCGTTAAGTGATTCACGATTTACAATTCTTGAGCGTATTTCAGTCAGGAAGCCCTCACTTTTATAGGGAAATTTGCAAAACAAGTATTCGGCAACAATCATACCCAAAACGGCGTCTCCAAGGTATTCAAGACGTTCATTGGATTCTTTTATTCCATTCTCATTTTCTTTGGCCACCGACGTGTGTCGCATAGCCAATTTATACAACTGTAAATTGCCAGGATAGGAACCGATCACATGACTTAGTGCTTCTGATAACTCATTGTCATATTGAGAGTATTGCTTAAAAAGATTGTTAGCCCACTTTTTACCTATACCGATCATTAAGACACTTTTCGGAAAATAATTGAGGTGTTATGACCTCCAAAACCAAATGTGTTGCTTAATGAAACGTTGACTTCTTTCTTTACTGCCTGGTTAAAGGTCAGTCTTAACTTTGGGTTGATATTTTCGTCGTCGGTAAAATGATTAATGGTTGGTGGTATTAAATTATGATTAATCGCAAGAATACTCGCAATGCCTTCAATTGCTCCGGCCGCTCCTAATAAGTGACCGGTCATTGATTTGGTTGAGCTAATATCAAGATTATAGGCATGATCACCAAATACCGCCTCAATTGCCTTGGTCTCTCCTGCGTCACCCAAGGGCGTTGAAGTACCATGCACATTAATATAATCTATTTCGGTCGGTTCTATTTTAGCATCCCTTAGTGCGTTTTGCATCACTTTGGTAATGCCAATACCCTCGGGATGTGGTGCAGTCAAATGATATGCGTCAGCTGACATGCCACCTCCAATAATTTCCGCATAAATCTTGGCCCCACGAGCGACGGCATGCTCATATTCTTCCAATATTAACGCCCCTGCCCCCTCACCTAACAC
>JAJCYL010000089.1 GCA_029262955.1 Cytophagales bacterium
GAATGAGGTTTGCCCAACCGATAAATTTCATCCCACTCCAAAAGGGATTAAATGGCTATTCAAGGGAATAAATATCTTAGAACGCCTGGTGCCTACCTGGTTGCGGAATAAGGCCTGCAACTTCACTTTGAGATATATTAATGCTGAGGATGAGCAGACAGCATCTATTGATATTGGTCCCGTCAATCAAATCATAAACTCGGTTTGTACTTGGCATGCTTATGGCAGGGAGTCAGATCAATTTAAGGCTCACGTCAACCGATGGGATGACTATTTGTGGCTGGCGGAAGATGGTCTAAAGATGAGTGGTTATAACGGCTCACAGCTCTGGGATACAGCATTTGCCACTCAGGCATTATTAGATAATCCCCCAGAACTGGTATCTTCCAAATCAATCCTAAAGGCCTATTCATATCTAGACTACAGCCAGATAAAAGAAGAAGTTAAAGACGGTAAACAATTTTTTCGGCATCAGTCAGTTGGGGGGTGGCCATTTTCTACCCTGGATCATGGTTGGCCTATTTCAGATTGCACGGCAGAAGGACTCAAGGCTGTTCTTAAATTTCATGACTCTGAATTCGGTTCAGAAATCAATGGAAAAAGAATTCCTGATGATAGACTCCAACAAGCTGTAGACCTTATCCTTTCATTCCAAAATAAAGACGGCGGATGGGCAACTTACGAAAACACAAGAAGTGGACCATTTCTAGAATATCTTAACCCCTCAGAAGTATTTGGGAACATCATGATCGACTACTCATGGGTTGAATGTACTTCAGCATGTGTTACTGCCCTGATAGAATTTTCCAAAAAGCATTCCTACCGGAGCAAAGAGGTGCAAGAATCAGTAGATGGAGGACTATCCTTTATTAGGTCTCAACAAAACAGTAATGGATCCTGGATAGGCTCATGGGCAATATGTTTTACCTATGGCACCTGGTTTGGTGTTGAGGCATTAGCAGCAAAAGGGGAAAGTTATTCTGAAAGTGTATCTATAAGGAAAGCCTGTGACTTTCTGGTGTCCAAACAAAACAAAGATGGGGGTTGGGGTGAATCTCATCAGTCGTGTATTAATAGTGAGTATGTACCACATGAGCATTCTCAGATTGTCAATACCTCCTGGGCCCTCCTATCACTCATGATCTCTAAATATCCATCCAAGGAATCGATTGATCGGGGCATGGAATTCTTGATTAACATGCAGGACAGCACGGGCGACTGGCCACAAGAAGGTATTTCGGGTGTCTTTAATCAAAATTGTATGATCACTTACACGTCATATAGAAATGTTTTCCCGTTATGGGCTTTAGGAAGATACTTAAGAACATATGGTAGCCACCTTAATTACAGAGGGATTAACCACACTGAAATGAGCGAAACTGTTAATAAATGAAAGACACAGGATTTGAAACACTTGCAGAAGGCAAGTCCCAAATGTTTTCTGAACTTTATAGCCAGCATTTCGATGGCATCCAGTTTAACGAGGCTAATACCGATGCCTATGAGCCAATCTATTATTTTCTTAAGACAGGTGGGAAGCGTATTCGTCCATTATTAGTACTGCTTTCGTGTGATGCATTTGGACAACAGGTTAACAAAGCCTTAAACCCAGCATTTGGTATAGAATTGTTTCACAATTTCACACTTATCCATGACGATATTATGGATAAAGCGGCCATAAGACGAGGCAGGGCTACATTACATCAAAAATATTCGGAAGGTACGGCAATCCTTGCCGGTGATTTTCTCCTCATACTTGCATATCGATATCTCGCAAAAGTAGATCCAGAGCACCTGATTGCAATATTGGAAACGTTCAATACTGCTGCTACACAGATCATAGAAGGACAGGTTATGGATGCATCATTTGAAAAACGAGAATTTGTAAATGAAGAGGAATACCTTGAAATGATAAAATACAAGACTTCAGTTTTGTTGGCAGCAAGTCTTAAAATTGGTTCGATAATAGGTGGGGCAAGTGATATGGACCAAAAGAATATCTATACTTTCGGCATTAATCTTGGGTTGTCATTCCAACTGAAAGACGACTGGTTAGATGTTTACGGGGATAAGAGTCTTGGTAAAAGAATTGGTGGAGATATTCTTCAAAACAAAAAGACCTATCTTTTTAACAAGGCTTATAACCTTTCTAACCAAGCTCAAAGAACCCATCTAGCTAATCTAGTTCAGTCTGAGGATGAAGATTATAAAATATCACAGACCATAGACATCTACGACCAGGTAGGTGTAGGAGCCGAAACCGAACGATACATGAATGTACTCTACGACCAGGCACTGGAATCGTTAGATAAAGTCTCTATAAGTAGTGAGGCAAAAGCTGATTTACAATATTTTGCACATCGGATATATCATAGAGAGTATTAGAATCAATTAATTAATGGAGCAACAATTAATTCTGGTCGATGAACAAGACCAGGTTATAGGGTATGGGGAGAAAATGGAAGTCCATGAAAAGGCGCAACTGCACAGGGCATTCTCCATTTTCGTAATGAATGATAAAAATGAATTACTGCTTCAAATGAGAGCGGTAACCAAATACCACTCTGGTGGTTTGTGGGCAAATACATGTTGCAGTCATCCAATCAAAGGTGAAGACCAAATGACAACGGTCAACCGCCGGTTGATGGAGGAAATGGGCTTCTCTTGTGAGTTAATGCCACTATTCAGCTTCATTTATAAGGCCAAATTAGATAAGGGGCTTACAGAGCATGAATTGGATCATGTTTATACGGGTAATTACAACGGCGCCCCCATTCCCAATCCCGATGAAGTTGGTGACTGGAAATGGATGAATATCGAAGAGCTTAAAAAAGATCTCCAGGAAAATCCGGAGAACTACGTTTATTGGATCAAACCGGCATTTGATAGGTTTTACAACTATCAAAAAAAGACCCTCATTTAGAGGTCCAACATTGAAAAAGGGGCTACTTACCTGGGAATGATTGGTAGAATTATGCGTGAGGGAGTATTTTGCCCAGAGTATATGGAATTTGTTGCCGGAATCAATTTATCCTCAGTAGCTATCTGATTACCGGTATTCGGATTGGGATCATAGTGGGGCGTCATACTGCTGGTTATGTAAACCCTGATCCTGTGACCTTTTTTAAAAAGATTTGAGGTATAAGCCTGACCTATCCTAATCTTATAAATGTCCCCAGGTTTCATTAATTCCTGCCTCCCCAGGCCAGTACGGTAACGCATTCGCAAATAACCCGCGTCCAGACCATGGAGGTTGATTGAAGTCCCATCAGGATAGACATCACAAAGTGTAAATGAAAAGTCAGTGTCGCGGGCACTGGAACTAACGAATAACTCAGCTACCAATTCCCCGGTGATCTCAATTGGTTCGTTGAGTGGCTCGGAAGTATAAACCACTACATCCTTACGAATCTCTATATTCTTTTGGTCATAAGGGTAAGATTTGGCATAAGACTTATCCCAAACCGGGTGTTTGGGATCGAAAACATAAGCGTCTTTATTGTCTTTGATAGGAACTAAGCCTGATAGTTTCCCGTCATTCTTATTCATGGCGGCTTGCCCGGTACTCCCGAGGTAATAGGATGTAGCTACAGCTCGGCCTGGTGGCCACTCCGTTTCTGAACGCCATTTATTTTCACCCATTACGAAAATACTCACCTCGGGTAATTTACTCTTTCCGGTTACGCCTTTAAGTACTACGTCATACCAGTCCAACAAGGCAGCGTCGTAATCCATGCCTGCATTTGTTCCGAAATCGACTTCACCAAATCTAGTTTTACGACTATTCAGGGAAGTGTGATTCCAGGGGCCCAGAATTAACCGGGTCATTTCTCTGGCATCTTTGGAGGCAGCCTGGCTTTTCATCTTTGAGTAGGCTCTTGAGGCGCCTTCAGGGCCGTAGGCGGCGTCATACCAACCACTTAGCAGGAAAGCAGGGTTTTTAAACTTTTGAAAATCCTGCTCTACATTCAGAAAGTTCCACCATGAGCTGGAATCAGGATGTGTAAGCCATTCATAGTATTCGGGGGCATACTTTTTTAATAACGGCATTTCCACCATCGGCCTGTAGTTATACCAGGGTTTTCTATCAGTTTTTTCCCATAGCTTTGAAGCCAGTTCGTCGTCCCAGGGGCCTGAATGATCAAGCGCACGTTTCCTTTTGTCTGGCAAAACGCTTGGCACAAACCAGTCTATCCATAAATGTGAAAATGCACCTCCATAGTACATGAAATGATGACTGCCAATGGGGGTCATTTCCGGAGCTGCCGCAGCCAAATGTGGCGGCTCCTGTGACATGGCCAGCCATTGAACAATTCCCGGATAAGATCCCCCATAGGTCCCGACTTTACCATTACAAAACGGATGTGCGCCAACCCATTCAATTACATCATAGCCATCTTTTTTCTCATTTCGGTAAGCTTCAAAGTCTCCTTCACTTCTCAATCGACCCCTGACGTCCACCAAAAAAACAAGATAGCCTTGACGGGCAGCTTTTATCGGAAATTCAGCATAAGAGTCATAATCATCTATCCCATAGGGAGTGCGATACACTAAAGCCGGAAATTGGCCAGTAGCATCCGGACGATAAAGAATTGAGCCCAGCTTAATTCCATCACGGAGTTCAATTTTAACATCCTCCTTCACGATGTTGTATGAATGCTGACCTTTTAACGTACTAATTCCAGTCAATGGGATTAAAAATAAAAGACATTTAATCGGGAAATTTCTCATTGTCAATCTTACCATTACCTGTTTCATGGCATCGTGGAATTAGCTACACAACTCTGATAGAACTTTCGGGCACTTTCAATATCAGTCAAAACTGCATTTTTTTCTTCTTCATTTCTAAATTCGTTGTTACTTAAAATGGCGGCTTCCAGCCTGTCGAGCCATGTGAGGAAATAGAGCCCCGCTGATTTTGATTGAACTTTTGAACCCGGTGAATCAACATAAATGGGGTTTGTGCTGGCAAATGGGTAAAAATCAGGAATATCCGGGTGGGCTTCGGAGCTTCCTGCACGCAATAGCAGCCAACCGGATCCTTGCGGGCGAAAACTACCTTTAAAATCAGCATTTTTTTGACCCTTCTTCAAATCAACTTTTTTAACCACCTGTCCATTCCACACCACCTCCAGGAATTCAACAGCAATTGAACTTCTTAAAAACCCTTCAAAATTTAAGGTTTGACCCGCTCTGTCTAAAGTTAAGGTGGATCCCGGACTAACCTCTGCCGCTTTTAGTCCTATTAACGGACCATTCGTCACAAAGCTTTTACCATCCCTAATCCCATCAATGATAGCATGATGATCAAAGTCCTCCTCGGTTTGGATATAAATGCGGTTTAAACCCAAAGGTCCTCTCAGGCTGGCATAGTTGGCCATGGCATCCGTGCCAGCCCCGGCAGGAATTCGAAGACCACAATTAAGCAATTTATGCCATACTGCCTCAGAAGCCCGGTGGTGGGCGAATCCAATCAATTCGTAATAGTCAATCTTTCTTAGCGCTGCATCAATCGGCAAAGCATTGGTCAATGTTTCCGATTGCTCAGGAAATATATCAGAATCCAGGAACGGATGAACATATCCCACCAGGCCGTCTTGCTCATGGACACGATCGGCGATAAAACTATTATGAGGAAAGAGGCTCTCTGCAGCAGTTTGTGGATAGCCGGAATAATCAGGAAGCAGGTAATGTTGGGTAAGATTGAGCAAGCCAAGATGACCCCAAAAACTGGTGTGGTACTCCTGTCCTTGCAGGATCAACACCTCTTTGCCTACTTTGGCATTTGATGCCTTAGAAAAATAAGAAATATCAGGTATTCGTTGCTCTTTGTTCACTATCAGGTTATAAACAAAGTCAAGGTTTTCAGCCTCTGCCTGAAAACTTAACCGCTCTGGCCTATTACGGTAACTGCCTGTGTAATTCATATGTACATGCAAATCACCGCTCTTCCAATTGCCAAATGCAGGAGGTATCCGAATAGGCTCCAACGTTAATGTGGCAGTGTCTGACATTCCTGCGGTATTTTTTATCTCCAAAACAGATTTTTTGAAATCAGGGCCTTTGCTGGCCCGGATAGTTATAGTCCCTCTGGGAACTGAGAGTTGAATGACGCCTGGAGAATGAAAATAATGATATTCGAATTTTTCATTTGCGAAAATGGCATCGTCTCCATGTACCCATGCATTCTTAGGAGCATAGAACTTTCCTTCTGAGTCGGTTACACTAAGACTTGATACAAGTTGAACACCGTTTTCGTCCTGTGTCTTAATGGTCAGGTAATCTGTACGCCGCAGATATCGTAAATCGTCAATTAAAACAGGTTCCTGTCGGCCTGTGTAAGAATCAATCAACCACAGGGAGGTATTTCCTTCACGGTTAGAGATGAAAGCAATGCGTTTTCCGTCCGGAGACCATTTAGGAGCTGTATTGTCATAATCCCCGTAGGTAAGTGGTAACGGGTGCCCTCCGATAGTTGGAAGTAGCCAAAGCTGATGCCAATTACGACCTAAATAGCTACTATATACCATCCTCGACCCATCTGGAGAAATATCGGGCTGCGTCCGCCACGAAGTTTCCTCCTTATGCACAACCATTTGTGACCCGGGTTGATCGGCATTAATGAAAACAATATTACCGGTGCCATGGGCGACTTCCTGATTTGAAATAAAGTAAATGCGCTCACCATCCGGCGACCAGGTGGGATTAATGCCATGGTCATAGTTGCTGTAATAGTATCTTTTTACCTCGCTCTTTCGATCGGCAGTTAAGGGCTTTAGATCCTCCAATTGATTCCCCTTAAAACCTGCTTTGTGCAATAGGAAATGGCCTGACCCCAAGGTAGAGACAAATGCAATCTGCTCTCCATCAGGTGACCAACTGGGCTCTATATTCACGGCCTGGTTGGCAGTGAGATGAGATGCCTTACCAGTAGTCAATTCTAACAGCATCAATTCAATGGATTGTCCATTGTAGCGCGAGAAAACAACCTTAGTGCCGTCAGGTGACCAATCAGGTTGATAATCATAACCTGGCCCATCGGTAAGTTGGTAGGCGGACGTACTTCCGATTTGCTGTCGCCAAAGACTACCGGCCATTGAGTACACAAGTTCATTATTATCCGGCGACCAGGTTACCGAGGAAGGGCCGCTGGTAAGTTGCGGCAGATACAATTCCCGGAAGTAGTAGTTATGTGGCAGATCGATTTGTGGTAATATAGGAACCCGCTGCGCATAGAGTTGACTAATACCAACAAATACCGACGAAATAAGTAGAGTTTTTATGAAACGAGCCATCTCATTAATTACTAGTAATTGATGGGTGACCGGTAACCTTATACCATACATTCATATCTTCTAATCCTGAAAAAATATAACAATTATTAATTAATCTGCCACCATAACTATAGCCTAGACTATAGAATACTTTGTTTATTCCAAACGATTGAGCCCTTGCAATTGTATAGAGACAAAAGATTCCTTTTTCGAGGAGAATGGTCTCCAGTTTTGATAATAGTTTAGCCATATATCCTTTACCCTGGTCTTCAGGGCATGTGGCACAATCAGTAAGTTCGACATTGATAAAGTTATGGTTAATCTCGGCGGATGCCGCACTTAAAACTTTACCATTTTCTTCCAAATAAACATAAATAGTTCCCTCTTTTATGGTCTTCTCAAGATAATCTGGGTCTTTGAGTGGGGTCGGGTAAAATTTAAAAACATCTGCGTAGAGTTGGGCTAACATCTTTGCTTTTGACTGATCGGCAATTCTAATTTCGTCATAGGAGATAGTTTTGCTTTCCCGAATAGAATTTAAAACCGTGTCGATAATTAATTGTTCAGAGGCATGGTGACTTGTTTCCGCTCTCGAGCCTTTGAGGTATTTCACCATGAAAACCATATCATCTCCGTTGAAATAGGCTCGCACACATCCTTCCAAGACGAATCCCCAGTTCAGAAAGTACATCATATGTTCAATTCTTGATTTAATGATGAGTTTCTCGGTCCAATTTGGGAGTTCATCCATGACGGTACGGTAAACCTGATCTATTTCTCCATCAAACTCGTCAACCCTTATTCTCCGATTGTATGGGTCGGAATAAATAGCAAGTTGTACATTATCTCTGCTTATCTCTTCAAAAGAGTGAGAACCTAAGCGATTTCGCACCATCTTATTGTGGTTATAGCAAATAGTTTTGCAGCCCTGACCAATTCATTAAGTTCTATATATTCATTGGGATAATGAGCCACCTTAGTTTCTCCAGGCCCGATGACAACCGCCGGTATTCCACCTACTGCTCCTAAAATACCCGCATCTGTGCCCCACGGAGAGGCCTCAATTTTAACGCGCTCGTTAAATAGACTTTCATAATTTTCTACTAAAAGGTCAACAAAAGGATGACCGATTTCTACGCTGTTGGGTACCCATTGAGCGCCAAAAAATTGCAACCTGGCGGGATGATCTTTAAACCAGCTATCATGTGCCGACAAAGCATCCATACATTGCTGTAAATCCAATTTAGTTTCCTCGATTGATTCTTCCGGGCCCACCCCAATCCTGCCTTCAAGAGTTACAAGATCGGGCACGGAGGACGGCCATGTTCCTCCCTCTACTTTCCCAACATTTATGGGAAGTGGTATAGGTATTCCATCATATAAAGGGTCTTTTATATGAACATTTCGTTTCTTCTCAAGTGCCAATATTGCCTGATGCACTTTCCAGGCCTTTTCAATTGCAGAGATGCCCTCGTATCTAGTACCTCCGTGGGCTGATAGCCCTTCAATGGTTACCCGAAACCAAAGTGATCCCTGCTGCTTGACAAATAATTTTAGTTTGGTTGGTTCGGGAATAATTGCTGCGTCTGCCTTGTAGCCCCGCAATACAGCAGCTAGAGTACCGGCACCCCCCGATTCTTCTTCAATTACGGACTGGAATATAACATCCCCCTTGAGTTTTATACCTGATCTTATGATGGCTTCCATTGCAAGTATCAATGAAACATTGCCTCCCTTCATATCAGTAGTTCCGCGGCCAAACATTTTACCATCTTCAATCATTCCTGAATAGGGATCGGCGTCCCATTTGGTGACATCACCCTCGGGTACTACATCTATATGACCATTCAATATCAGTGATCTGCCACCCCCCTGCCCTCTTAACACGCCGACCACATTAGGGCTGTCCTGAAAGTCCTTTCTAGTGGAGACGAAGTAGGGGTTTTTCTTCAATTCCCTAAGTTGAGGTTCCCAAACGTCGATCTCAAGTTGCAACTGCTTCAATTTGCTAATCACCACCTCCTGTGCACATTTTTCGTTGTTTTGCACACTAGGTTGTTCCACCATTCTTTTCAGCAGGGAAAAAGCTTCGTCTTTGTGCTCATCGATATAGCTCTCAATAAGCTTGATCAATTCAGTCATTGGTTATGTTCTTTTAATTGAAGCGAATTCGTAAACTCGGCTTCAGTATGGTTCTCGATGTCTTTCAGGGTGTATCCCGCCATTATTTCCTCCAATGATAGTTGAGCTTCCGTAATTTGAAACACCGCCATTTCGGTAATGATTTTCTTTACACAGTTAAATGCAGTGATGGGGAGGGTACACTTTCTAACAATTTTCGGCTTCCCGTCTTTTTCACAATGCTGCATGAGGGCAATAAGATTTTTAGTCCCATAGGCAAGTTCCATTGCTCCTCCAACACCCGGTACACGCTTTCCGGGTACGATCCAATTGGCAAGGTCGCCATTTTCACTTACCTGCAAAGCCCCAAGAATAGCCATGTCAATCCTGCCACTCCTGATCATACCAAAGGCAATAGCACTATCGAAATAACTGCCGCCATCAACAATGCTAACAGGGTAACCAGCAGCATTTCCCAGCGCACCATCCGGGTTTTCTTTAGGGGTGGGCCCAAACCCAAGTATGCCATTTTCCGATTGAAATAACACTTTAGTAGATGAATCCAGCAAATCTGGTATCAGTGAAGGAATTCCAATACCCAGATTTACAATCATGCCGTCAGCTATTTCAAGGGATGCTCTTTTTGCGATCTTTTGTCGGGTATCTCCCATATCCATTTCCAATTAATTCCCCCGGAGGGTACCAGATAATTTACATATATTCCAGGAACCACAACCTCCTCCGGATCAAGTTGTCCCATAGCCACAATTTCGTCGGCCTCTACTATGGTTGTTTTACCTGCCATCGCAATAATAGGATTGTTGTTGCGGGCCGTTTTATTAAACGTTAGATTTCCAAATGTGTCGGCTTTGGCAGCATGAACAATTCCAACATCGCCAGTTAGCGGTGATTCAAAAAGGAATTCTTTATTGTCAATTTTAACTACTGTTTTATTTTCGGCCAGAATCGTACCTTTTCCGACATCAGTTAAGATACCATTCAGTCCAACTCCTCCGGCTCTAATTCGTTCATTAAGAATCCCCTGGGGCGAAAATTCAACTTTTAGTTTTCCCTCGTGCATCAACTCACCTGCAATCGGGTTAGAACCAATGTGAGACGCAATCAGGGATTTTGCCCTTTTAAGGACGATAAATTTGCCTATTCCAATCCAGGGAAATCCTGCGTCATTTCCTATAAGATTGACCTCTTTTACACCACTTTCAATTAAACAATCAATTAATGATGGCGGTGTACCTACTCCGCCAAATCCACTATATAACAGCTTCATCTCATCAAAGAATAGCTTTTTCACTACCTCATAATCAACAACTTTGTTAAAGATATCCATTCTATAAAGCCTTATTAACCTGACTTATTGATTGATCCAATATCTCTAACATTAGCCGGGTTTCCTCTTCGGAAATGATAAACGGAGGAGCAATCAGGATCCCATTTTCATCCTTGCCATTTGGGCCCCCTACCGATGGATAGACCAAAAGTCCGTTCTTAAAGCAGCAATCTATTATTTTAGCCTGTAGTCCTTTTAGGGAGGGAGAAAATTCCATTCCCAGCAATAAACCCTTCCCCCTTAAGCCCGATATAAAATCATATTTACCTTTTAACCCACTTAGATAATTCATGATAATCTTTCCTGTTTTAGAGACATTCTCCATCAACCTGTCTTCTTCTATGATTTCAAGTACTTTCAATGCCGTCGCACAGGAGAGCGGATGTCCGCTATAGGTGTGTCCACTCATAATTATGCCACTTCCTTTTTTGATCGGTTCAAGAATTGAAGCACGCATCAGTGTGGCCGCAATAGGGGCATAACCTGCTCCCAGGCTTTTACCAATAGTCACGATGTCAGCAACAGTCGACCAGTGTTCAAGGGCAAACCATTTGCCGGTCCTGCCAATTCCAGTCATTACCTCATCCGCAATAAGCAGAATGCCCTGACTATCGCAAAGTCTCTTGATGGCTTCGTAATATCCATCCGGTGGTACCATTGCAGTTCCTGCAGCCCCTATGATCGGTTCAACCACCAATCCGGCAATTTTTTCAGCGCCTGTTTCTTTAATTACCTGGTCAAGCTCCTGTAAATGAATTTCTAACGAATCGTTTTCAAGGTCTGCCGTCAGATTCCTGGGATTTTTAATCAGAGAATGTTCAAATCTCTGTCTGCGAATCTGATGACCGGATATTGATAGCGCTCCGAGGGTAATGCCATGATAACTCTTTTGACGGGTAATGAATTGATATTTTTCAGGTTGTCCATTTTCCTGCCAGTATTGTATGGCAACCTTCAAGGCAGTTTCTATTGCCTCGGAGCCGCCATTTACAAAAAAAGCATGATCGTATTTCTCGCCAGATACTTTAAATAATTTATCAGCCAGTTGCTCTGCTTCATATGAACCAAATTGCGAGCGATAGACATATTGAAGTTTATCGAGCTGTTGTTTCATCAAAGCTGTCAGTTTGGTATGAGAATGCCCAATTGAACACGCAACCGGGCCGGAGGATCCGTCAATATAAGCTTTGCCCTCTTCGTCATAAATGTAAATGCCTGAGGCAGATACTGCTTTGCGGTATATTTTATTGAGAACGGGTTGGATGTTGTGACTGGTCATCGATCAATAAATAGTGTATAACACATTCATTTTAACCCCACTTATATCTTGCATCCACAGATTTGCAGTAGCTTAAGGTAAGGTAGAAAAATCGGCGCAATTAATAATTTTTTAGGCGTTGAAAATTTCATCAAAAATTGCTTTCAACTGGTTGTGCATAACTTTTAACGAATGAGGTAAGCAGTATTCAACGATAAATATATATTTTTAGCAGTCTGACACTCAAATGATTTTAATAACTAAATTATAAGTCACTGCATTGGATTGATCTGCTGATTTTTGTTACCTATCTCCTGGCAATGCTGGGCATTGGTTTTTATTTCTTTTTGAAGAACAAATCAAAAGAAGATTACTATGTCGGTAAGCGTGAAATGTCAGCAGGTCATGTTGGCCTTTCAGTAGCCGCTACGGATGTAGGTGGTGGGTTCTCTATTGGGCTTGGTGGGTTGGGTTTTACCATGGGTATTTCAGGTAGCTGGATGCTTTTCACCGGGATATTAGGAGCCTGGATAAGTGTGGTCTTTTTAATACCAAGAATATACCCTCTAGGCAGAAAGCATATGTTCCTGAGTTTCCCTCAAACACTGGGATTCTATTACGATATCCGCCCGGCAGTTATGGCCGGTGTTATTTCCTTCATTGGTTACATTGGGTTTACTAGTTCACAAATATTGGCCGGTGCCAAGCTTGCTTCTGCTACATTTCCTGAAATCTCCACATCAGATGCCGTCTTAATAATTGGCATAATTGCTATTGTATATACTGTCGCCGGGGGACTAAAAGCGGTA
>JAJCYL010000090.1 GCA_029262955.1 Cytophagales bacterium
CTGATGAAATTGACATTAAGCTAGATGCGCCCAATAAGGCTGGCCTTATTTTACCTAAGAGCAATGTGGAGAACGAGGACATTTTAATGCTCGTAATGCCAGTGATGCTCAATAACTACGTATAGATGAGTTCCCAACTATGAGAGACATCCTTCTTATAGGTTTTATCACACTCCTAATTGGATGTGACCCCGCAAAAGAATTGGTAAGGTATGAGTATGAAGATCATGGAGAGTCCTCTCAACCTTTAAATGAATTGCTTGGATCATGGGAGACCACCTTCATTAATGACTCCACTGGAATAGAGATCGCAGCTGTGGCTATTGTAACGGATGGCTACTTTTCTGATGCCTGGTATAATCTGGAAGAAAAAGTTTTTGTTGGAACATTTGGAGGCTCTTGGAAGCTTGAAGAAAATGAAGTCGCCCTGACTTTTGAATTCAACACCATTGATTCAACTCAAGTGGGTAAGACCGTATCTCGCGACTACAAAATTGAAAATGATGTCATTACTTTCTTACCCCAGAATGAGAAGTGGACAAGAATTGATAATGGCACACCAGGTGCACTGGCAAATGCTTGGTTAATTACGGGCAGAATGAGGAATGGGAAAATGAGTAGTTTTTCTCCAGGTGTTCGAAAAACTATGAAAATTCTATCTGGGACAAGGTTTCAGTGGATTGCCTATAATACTGCAACCAGTGAATTTTTTGGAACCGGAGGAGGTACTTATTCTACTCAAGATGGTAAGTACATTGAAAATATTGAGTTCTTTTCAAGAAATGCGGACCGTATTGGTGCTTCACTTGAGTTTAATTTCAAGTTAAATGAAGGTGACTGGCAGCATAGTGGTCTCAGTAGTCGCGGTGATCCCATCAATGAGATATGGACTCCGAGAACCACATTAGACAAATTGGAGGGAAAATAATAAGGCTATTTCTTCATTGCTTCAACTCCAGCTCCTCTATTTAAGAATTTTAACAATTTGTCTCTGGAATTTTCTTTATCAAGCCAGAATTCTCTGCTGTGGAAATTTGTATAGGGCCAATTTTTTTTGGTGATTATAAAGGGCCAGAAAGCATGGGCTTGTTTAGCCGAAATGCTTTCGAAGTAAAGATCATCGTCGGTCATTATCAAACCCTTATACTCATTGATTTTCTTTACAGTTAAATCAGCAAATGGGAGATCCTCGTTTAAATTAAATGCTGATAATTCGGGAATTTTCCACGATGCCAATCGACTCTTTAGATACCAATCAGGGTGAAATGCTCTTATTTTTTCGGGTTGAGCCTGGGCGGTACCGTCCGAAATGGCCAGGGCGTATTCCAGGTATTTCTTAAAAAGTTTAGGCCCTTGATTTTTGCTATCATCAACTTTCAATTGGGAAGGGTGGATACTACTCACCACAATGACTTTTTCTCTCGCTCGGGTTACTGCAACGTTTAACCTATTCTCTCCTCCTTCGGCATTCAGGCTTCCAAATTGCATGTTCATTTTGTTCTTACTGTCCGGAGCATAGCCTATAGAGAATATGATTATGTCTTTTTCGTCTCCCTGAACATTCTCGATATTCTTAATGAAAAAGTTGTCAGGAATTCGAAGGCTCTTGTTTATACTATGCTCTTCAACCATGTCCATGATAAGAGATTGTTGGAAGGAATTAAAGGTGACTACACCAATCTCTTTTTGTGGGTCCTTCTTCAAAATATCAAATATGAGTTTTACAATAGTCTCTGATTCAATGAAATTGGTCCCTCGCTCCCAAATTCCATCGACTTTGAGGTATTTGATGGCTGACTCATCGATGTTAATATCATGGAAGTCCGGCAGAAGTCGTAGCTTATTACCGTAGAAGTGGTGGTTAGAAAAATTTATTAGATCAAGCGATTTACTTCTATAATGTCCCCTTAACTGGACCTGCATAAGATGCTGTTTGGCCAAATTCAGAAGCGAATCAACATCAAGCTCTGGTAGGTCATCTTCGTTTTCGTCTTCCCACCGGACCCGATATAGATCATTTGGCTTTAGTTGCTTGTCATCACCAGTAACTACAATTTGTTTGCCTCTGTACATGGCTGGTAGTCCTCTTTCAGCAAAACATTGAGAAGCTTCATCGAAAATCACCAGGTCAAAGACTTCGTTCATTGGAAATACCGCCGAGGCAGCTTCTGGTGAAACCATCCAACAAGGTATTAAATCAAATACTTCGTCGTGGAAGTGATTAATAAGCTTTCTAACAGGCCAAATTCTTCTTTTCTTAGTTACCTGATGATTTAAATCTCGATAAGTGACCAGGTTGTTAAGGCGATTGAATTCCAGGTCATGGTAGGTTCGTTCCCGGGCTTTCAATAGCAGGATGTCATTGCTTATTTGCAATTTTTCTGCGACTGCTTCTTGTAGTTCGGCCTCGAATTTTTCAAATTTTAAGGATGAAACGGATGTAAGAATTGGGTACTTAGTTTCTATATGATCTATCCATGCTAATCTCAAGCTGTTTTGAAGAACGCGAGCTATAGATTCTTCGTTGATTTCTTCAATTTCGTCTTTCAGTTTTGTGAAAACAGCTTTCTCATGTTCCTTTAGAGTAGATTGTATGGCATCATAGTCTACAAGAGAATCAAAATCCTTTGTCAAGGATTTCTCCGCTTCGGATGCAAATTGTTCATCCGTTGCAATCTGATTGATTTGCTTGTCGGTTAAATATTCTAACCACTCACCTTTTTTCTCATAGACAATCCTCATTACCTCCAGCAAACCATTGACCTGATCCTGAAACTTATTGGTTGTAATCTTTTGCATGTTAAAGTTTCTTTCGAAACTCCTAAGGGAGCTAAAAATAATTTTAGCATTGAGGGCTCTTCTTTGATAATAAAACCAATTTTGAAGATCTATTTTTAATAAGGATTCTGGAAAAGATTTGAGCCATTCTTTGCCCCTGAGTTTTGTGATATTATGCTCCAGATTTAATCGGTTATCTACTTTTTCAACCAGGATCTTAAATCCTTTCTTATTGCTTCTGAGCCCATTGGCCACTAGCATTCTAGAAATCAATATCTTCTCTTTGGAGAAAAGTTTCCAGCGAATCCATTTGAAAATGTTCTTCCTGGTCTGCATACTTTTATGCAGAGCTTCTTGGAGTCGTCCCAATTCTTTGATGTCTTGACTAATTTCAGGACCTACACCCCTGTAACAATCCATGAGCGTTCGCTCTGTATTTGATAGCCAAAGACTATCTGTTTCTTTATTTGGAAACGGGGCCATATGTTTGAAATGCTGAAAGACATTATCGTCTTTCAAGAGTGATAGCATTTCAATTATGCTTTCCCTGTTCTTATAAATGCTTGCGCCGTCGTCAAGATCAATTTCATTTCCGACAATTTTTAAACTAGACGTCGCAATTTCGGCACGTATTTGAGGAATTTTCAGTACATATTCCCTCATCTTCTTGAGATCGGCTATACCAAATTTCGCAAAGTTCTTCCTTGTATGCCAGGTGTAGTTTTCTTTTTCAAATTTGCTAGCGTACGCAGCTAAAAATTTTAGTTTTCGAATAAACTCATCGAAAGAAGAATCAAATTGAAAATCCTTATACTCTTGCTTAATATTAATTGAGGGCTCTTGAAGGTCAGAGGTTAGGTAAAGCTCTTTAACAGCTTTACCGCATTCTGTCTCGTTAAAAAGAGCACTCTTATATTCTTCGAGCTCTTCCGTCAATTGATCAATTGTTCTACTGACCTGTAGAAAACGTCTTTCCAACTGAATGGCGTCCAATGAATTATTCTTTTGTCGGTATTCGCTCAACCGTTCAATCTGATTTGCAATTTGTTCGTAGATTTCCTTTCGGTCATTCTTAAAATCATGAACAAGACCAACGAAATCAACGGCATCTTTTTCTTTGAGTCTCGAGTAAACAACATCTAGTGCAGCTCTTTTTTGACAAACAAGCAAAACGTTTTTTCCTCGTGCGATATAATCCGAAATAAGATTACATATCATTTGAGATTTCCCGGTACCGGGCGGGCCTTGCACTACAATGGAGTTACCACTTTTAACCGCTTTAATGGCATTTTCCTGAAATGCGTCCATTTCGAACGGAGTGAAGGTTTGTTCTTCCTTAATTCGGTTCAAAAAATGGAAACTCTCTGAGTGCTTTGTTAGATCAATTTCGCCCTTATCCTCCTCAGTGGTTTTTTTGATGAAGAATTCTTCAAGACTATCAACAGGGTTATTCTTTATCAATTGCAAATAATCAGGAACAAGATACGAACCCGCTTGAGGAAAAATGCCTAAAACCGCTTCAGGGTAGAGTTTTAACTCTCCTTTTTCACAAAGGTTTTCAAGATCTGTTTTCTTGAAGTGTTCAAAGCGAGTAAGTCTATCAATGAAATTTTCCTGATTGAAGTTTAATTCGACGTCACTTTCTTTGAAGAGTTCATAGAGCGATGTACGGTAGAGCCGACTATCTTTATCAAAATCGTCAAAGACTCTTTCCAACAATTCTTCATCCACCTTAACTTCATTGAAATGTGCATAAGCAAGGATGAATGATTTATTAAGAGTCACATTGACGGACTTTCGAATGGCCAATTTCCAGGTGTTGTCGGAAATTTCGAGATCTACAGGGAAAAACATCAATGGACATCTTACAACGTGGTCATTGTTGAATTTCCCACGCACAAACGGCCAACCTACATAAAGATCTTTACCTCCTCTTTCATCAAAGATGAACTTCTCGAGACGTAATAATTTTTTTAATTTTTGGCTGAGATTATTTGATTCACCATCCCTGCTGTCAATAACCGGGCACAATGGAATTTTTGATTTTTGTTGGATAAGCCCATCAATAATAGAGAATGAAGCTTCATTGGATGCATAATCAAAATCATGCAAATCAATAAACTGCTCTGTACCTGATTTTAGTAATAGGAGGGAGCGATTATTGCTACTAAGGTTGGTTAGTCGGCGTAAGTAAGATTGCAGAATTTGCTGCATTTATCTAAGGTAAAATAAATGAGGATACGTTGAAATGTATCCAGAAATTCTTAGCGTATTTAGCTGATAAAAGTAGAAAAAGGAGGCAGGGCCTCCTTTTATTTTTCTTCCTTTTCTTCTTTTTTCTCTTTCTTTTTCTTCTTCAACTTGACAGTCAATTCTTCAGCACCTTCCTTATAGTCAGCGACTATTACATCACCCTCTTCAGCTTCTCCTTTGAGAATTTCTTCTGCCACCGCATCTTCTAAGTATTTCTGAATTGCCCTGTTCAAAGGTCTTGCCCCAAACTGAGGATCATACCCTTTTTCAGCAAGAAAATCCTTGGCTTTTTCTGTCAATTTAACATGGTAACCGAGATCGGTTATTCTGTTAAACAGTTTACTAAGGGTCAGATCGATTATCTTATGAATATGCTTTCTTTCAAGAGAATTAAACACAATTACATCATCAAGCCGGTTGAGGAACTCAGGGCTGAAGGCCTTTTTTAGAGCACTCTGTATGGTGGACCTCATGACTTCATCCATGCTTTGCTGCTTGGACTGGGTGGCAAAACCAATACCTGCCCCGAAATCCTTTAGATCCCTAACTCCAATATTAGAAGTCATGATAATTATGGTGTTCCTAAAGTCTACTCTTCTACCAAGCCCATCTGTCAATGTTCCGTCATCAAGAACTTGTAGAAGGATATTGAATACATCCGGATGAGCTTTTTCTATTTCATCAAGAAGAACCACACTGTAAGGTTTCCTTCTCACCTTTTCCGTAAGCTGACCCCCTTCTTCATAACCTACATATCCAGGAGGTGCTCCAACTAACCTTGACACAGAGAATTTCTCCATGTATTCACTCATGTCGATTCTAACCAACGAGTCGTCTTTATCAAATAGGTAGTTGGCCAGCACCTTGGCCATTTCAGTCTTACCAACACCAGTAGGTCCTAGAAATACAAAGCTTCCGATTGGCTTCTTTGGATCTTTCAGACCAACACGAGTTCGTTGAACAGCCTTTACCAATTTTTTAATGGCTTCCTGCTGGCCAATGACTCTAGTCTCAAGCTCCTCAGCCATACTGAGGAGCTTATTACTTTCTTTTTGCGCAATACGATTGGTGGGTATACCAGTCATCATTGCGATGACCTCGGCTATGCTCTCCTCATCAACAGTATATCTCTTGCTCTTGGATTCGTCTTCCCACTTGGTTTTCGCTGCATCTAATTGCTCGATAAGCTTCTTTTCCTTATCTCTAAGTTGTGCAGCCTCCTCGTATTTTTGACTTTTTACGACTTGATTTTTTTCTTTTTTAACATCCTCAATCGCATCTTCATATTTTACGATATCGTCCGGTACAAAAATGTTATTAATGTGAACTCTGGCACCGGCTTCATCTAAAACATCAATGGCCTTATCTGGCAAGAATCGGTCACTAATGTACCTGTCCGATAGTGTAACACAATTTTCAATGGCTACATCAGTGTAATGTACATGGTGATGACTTTCGTATCTATCCTTAATATTATTAAGTATTTGAATCGTTTCTTCTGGTGTAGTGGCATCGACCATTACTACCTGAAATCTCCTGGCAAGGGCGCCATCTTTTTCAATATACTGACGGTACTCATCTAATGTTGTAGCCCCAATACATTGAATTTCACCTCTTGCCAAAGCTGGCTTGAACATGTTAGAAGCATCCAATGAACCTGAAGCACCGCCTGCGCCAACAATTGTATGTAGCTCGTCAATAAAGAGGATTACTTCAGGAGATTTTTCGATCTCGTTCATAACCGCCTTCATTCTTTCTTCAAATTGCCCTCGATACTTTGTTCCAGCCACGAGAGAGGCCAAATCAAGAGTTACTACTCTTTTCCCAAAAAGAATACGGGAAACTTTTTTCTGAACTATTCTAAGTGCCAAACCTTCTGCGATAGCAGTTTTGCCAACACCAGGCTCTCCAATTAGAATTGGATTATTTTTTTTCCTACGGCTTAAAATTTGAGCAACTCTTTCAATTTCTTTTTCTCTGCCAACAATTGGATCGAGTCGATCATCTTCAGCTAATTTGGTCAAATCACGACCAAAATTATCCAATACCGGGGTTCTGGATTTCTCTGCCCCTTTACCGGTAGGCTCTCTTCCAGGTCCAGGTGCAGAAGATGAACCGCCAAACATCCGTGCTGAATCATCATCTGGATCATCCGTGTCAGATGAAGCCATAGGATTTTCAGTTTGATACTCGAGCATTTCTTTAACTACTTCATAGTTAACGTCAAATTTGTCGAGAATTTGAGTTGCAATATTGTCTTCGTCTCTTAAGATAGAGAGCAGTAAATGCTCAGTTCCAATCAGTTGACTTTTAAATATTTTCGCCTCCAGGTAAGTGATCTTAAGAACTTTTTCGGACTGTCGAGTTAAAGGAATGTTAGCTAAGTTCTTCACATTGCTGGTTGCTGTGCCTTTTGTTGCTTTCTCAACGGCAGTCCGCAGCTCTTCCATGGTTACCCCTAATTTCTTAAGAACGGCAACCGCTACACCCTCTCCTTCTCTTATCATACCAAGTAAAAGGTGCTCCGTACCTATATAGTCATGTCCTAATCTCAGGACTTCCTCGCGACTCAAGGATATTACCTCTTTTACACGATTTGAAAATTTAGCTTCCATATTCAGCCTTAATGTATAAAGTAAAAATAGATTTTAATAGGTTATTAACCACTAAACCATATTAGTTATTAAAGTAATTACGAACATATATGTATATATCCCCAACCGTTCGAACGTAACCCTATGTCGAATGTTGTAGTCATTTTAATTCCGATCTCTTCAATATTTCTCGAGCATTGGGGCCTTCGCAAAAAAGCAGATCGATGATGCTTAGATTGGGAACAAATTTGTTGCCAAAAATTTGTGTATAGCTATAAGGGAAATATAGCAGATTCCGTGAAAAGTCTACTTTTGGATGAATTTGGCCTCTTTTGTCTGAAATGGAAGACTCTTCGGGGTCGAAATATTTGTCAGTAAAGGTAAAAGATATGTCCATGTCAAGACATTTCAGACAATATGACAGGAGTTGAAGGTTAAGATCCCAAAGATGTTGAGGTTTAGCCATCAATATTTGTTTGAGATCATCACTATAGAACTCAAAGAATGGTGATTTTCCATAGGCAGATAAAATTGATCGCCATAGGGGTGCTACCCATTTATGAGAGTAATCAATTTCAACATATTGCATAGCTGTCTTCTGACTTCCTTTGACTACTGGTACAATTAAGGTAATGGTACCATTTGCGCCTAAAATGTGACAGCGATTACGGTATGTTTGTTTAACAAAGTGCTCGTGTTGATCAAAAAGCACGTTTGAATATTTCACCAAAGCGCTGAAATATTCGATACCTGGAAGAAATTGAAGCTCGAATAGGAGTTGTTTTCCACTTGTTTGAAGCGGCATTGTCTACCTAAATAATCGTTCCCCATCAAATGGGATTCTACTTAACATGATTAAAAGTGAAATGGAAAAAAAGATTAGTTGTAATTTGAATTTTTTCAAATCTTCGGTAGCTTTTTTGGCTTTTGCCCTTCCAATTTCTACAAGAGCTACTCCAATCAGCATGACCAAAATATGTTCAACGGCGTAGTACCGTAGCGTGGGATCTTTCATAGCCGCACCAAAATTAGAAAATGCTGTTTGAGTAATTGGGCTTAAGAAAATGTAGAGTACGATACCGATAACAAATTGTACCCGAAGAGATTCTCCCATGGATATTGCCAGGGACTTATCGACCCTTTGATATGATGATTTGTTTATAAGGCCTAATAAAGATTTTACAATCACCACTAACATTAGAAAAAGTACAACCCATCGTAAATAGGAATGAACTATTAGTAAAGTTTCATACATAGGATCTGTTTTGTTGTGAAGTTAGTTAAGACTGCATAAATAGGAAATAACATGGATCAATTCGAAAAAATTATTCATTGTCGCTTATTCGATCACTTTGGGACCGGTGTCTAAAACCAATGAATAGGAAACCTGGAACTGACAACAGCACGGTCGGAATAGTAGATTCAATAGGTTTGGGTGTTCCCTTTATTTGATGTAAGATGAGTGTGGCAGTTATTGCTAAAAGGGCGGGTAATAGCGTAGCAACTAGAATAGATATCATTTTCGACGGATACCAAGTAGAGAGGTTTTCACAAAACTTAATGACTAATCCACCAAAAAAGAATGTATATGTAGCCTGTTTGAGTGCGGCAATTGCTGCTGGTTGCCATCCAAAGGAGTAGTTAATGAGAAAGACTATTCCTCCCATGATAAGGGCACCAACCAACCCCATACGGATGTTAATAAATTGAGAAAATCTGATCAATCTAATTTAAAAAGTGACTTTAGTTCATTGGCATCCTCAGGCTTCATTCGTTTGGCTAAAACAAGTCTCAATTGCCTTCTCCTTAATGCACCGTCATAGAGTTCTTTCTCTTTGTCGGTCTCAGGGATTACTTCATTAACATCAATTGGTTTGCTCGATTGGTCAACTGCTACGAATGTGAAAAATGCTGTGTTACTATAAATTTTCTCTCCACTGGGAATATTTTCCGCCCAAACTTCAATATAGACTTCGATCGAAGAATTAAAAGACCGAGTTACCCGGGCATTGAGTGTAACCACACTACCAAGGGGAATGGGTTTAGAGAATGATACGTTATCTACCGATGCAGTTACGACAATACGATTGGAATGCTTTTGAGCGGCAATGGCAGATACAATATCCATCCAATGCAATAAACGTCCTCCCATTAAATTACTCAGTGTATTGGTGTCATTTGGAAGTACCAGTTCGGTCATTGTCACACAAGAAAGACTTGCGGGTTTCTTTTTAGCCATATAGCATCTATAGATTTTGATTCAAAATTAGATGATAATACTGTATTTATTGATAATAAGAACTTTGGTCAGAGTTAATGATTGTGTTATTAAATTATACAGAATAATATTTCAGGTGTTATTTGTCCCACCCATCTTCACCAACTAGTGGAACAAAACTGAAATTTGCAAACTCCTCTTTAATCAGCTTGTTTTCAGATGTCCTGGTAATCCTAACCATTTGCTGCACTTTTCTATTACCAACCGGAATAACCAACCTACCACCTGATCCTAGTTGATCTATTAGTGCCTTTGGGATGGTTGGGGCACCCGCAGTTACAAGTATAGCCGAATAGGGTGCATGTCTTTTTAACCCCATAGAACCATCTCCACAAAAGAAATGAGCACTATGGCCCATCTTCCTTAAAAGTTTTTTAGCATTTTCGAAAAGTTTATTATTAAACTCAATGGTGAAAACCTCTGCCCCCAGGGCTTTCAGAATGGCACATTGGTAACCTGACCCCGTACCAATCTCTAGTACCTTGTCATTAGCCGATATGTTGAGTAGTTGGGTTTGAAAAGCTACTGTATAGGGCTGAGAAATTGTCTGTCCTTCACCAATTGGAAAAGCTTTGTCCTGGTAGGCGTGGCTGAGAAATTCTGGAGGAAAAAATTGATGGCGAGGCACTTTACTAAAGGCATTTAGAATTTTCTTGTCTTGAATGCCTTTCTCTATTAAAATATCAACTAACCTTCTTCGTAAACCCCGCTGTTTGTAATTGTCCTCCATTACAGGGTAAAGTTAGGCCGATAGCGTTGGATTGTCGAGAGCATCAACTTAATTTGAGGCCATATGTTTACTGGCATCATAGAATCGTTAGGTAGAGTTAAAAGTATTGATAAAGATGGAACAAATCTGAATTTTAGAATTGTAAGTAATATTAGTACAAATCTTAAAGTAGATCAAAGCTTAAACCACAATGGTGTTTGTCTCACAGTTGTTGAGTTATTCAACGGAGGCCATGTTATTACCGCTGTGGAGGAGACTTTAAATAAATCTAATTTGGGTACACTCCGACCAGGTGACCCCATTAATCTTGAAAGATGTATGATTGCTAACGGGCGATTTGATGGACACATTGTACAAGGTCATGTTGACCAAACTGGCAAATGTGAAGAAATAAAGGAATTAGATGGTAGCTGGCAAATTACCTTTAGTTATGATGACTCAATCGGTAATGTTACGGTAGAGAAGGGATCAATTTGTGTGAATGGGCTTAGTCTCACCTGCTTTAATTCAGATCCAGGTGCTTTTGCCGTTGCAATCATTCCATATACCTTCGAAAACACTAATATGAAAGAATTAAGCATTGGGGATTCTGTGAATCTGGAGTTTGACATTGTAGGTAAATACATACAAAAACTTTTGGGTTCTAGATTAAGATCATAATTTTAGTTGTGAGTAAATATTAAGCTAGTAGGTAATGAATGTGAAATGCATGATTGTTGACGATGAGCCGATCTCTAGAAAGATACTGAATCGTTATGTTGAAAAGACAGAGTTTCTGACATTAAGCCATGAGGTAACTAATGGGGTAGAGGCCGCCAATATTTTGCTCAAAGAAGATGCAGATATTGATTTAATATTCCTTGACATTGAGATGCCCGAAATGAGCGGTATTGAATTAATGCAGTCGCTCGATAACTCGTATCAAATCGTATTGACAACCTCCGCGGAGAGGTATGCTGTTGAAGCTTTTGAGCATAGGGTTGTTGACTACTTAATCAAGCCGATAGAATATTCGAGGTTTTTGAAAGCAGCAATTAAAGCAAAAGAGAACCTTGAATCACTTAAGCAAAATATTGAGAGTCAAACGGATATTTTCATTAAATCTGAGTCCAGACTTGTCCGCCTCAAAGTAGATGAAATTAATTTTGTAGAGGCTCTTGCAGATTACGTCATTTTTAATACTGTAAAGGGTAAATTCATTGTTCATTATACCATGAAAGGAATTGAGAAAAGACTGCCTTCGAGTCTTTTCGCCAGAGTTCATAGGTCGTACATTGTTAATAAGACCAAGATTGAAAACGTGGAAGATATGGCTATCGCTATTGCGGAAAAAAGTGTTCCAATTGGAGCCTCTTACAAGGAAAATCTCTACAAGGGTTTAAATATCCTATAAGAGATCCACTCATTTAATTTGAAAATTATTATTCCAACTACTGCTCCATAGACGGCTCCTGCTACCACATCAAAAGGGTAATGAACACCAACATAGATTCGGCTGTACGAAACTATTCCAGCCCAGGCAAATAATAAACCCCAGTACTGAGTTCGGAAAATAAGATAGATAAAAGTGGCTAGTGAAAAGGTATTGGCAGCATGGCCTGAGACGAAACTGTATTGTCCACCACATGTAGTAACAAGATGAACAAGTGAGGACATTGAGTCGTCATGACAAGGGCGCAATCGGGCAAAGTAGGGCTTCATTAGGCTCGACGTCGTTTGGTCCACTAAAAGAATAAGAATACAGATTGAGAGCAAAATAACAACACTTTGGTGCCCGAATTTTCTGATGATGAAGACGATAAGAAATGCGTAGAGTGGTATCCAAATGAATTTATTGGTTACCCAAAACATCATAAAATCTAGTGGTTCGTTATGAAAGGAGTTAAGCAACCGAAATAACTCTTTATCGAAGTTAATCAGCAAGTCCATTTGGATGTGTGAGCCAGTCAATAGGCTTTTTCAGAAAGGTTAAAGTTTTTTCTTCTGGAGAATTAGAGGGGGGTTGATAATCATAATCCCAGTCAGTATGTGGAGGAAGGCTCATTAGTATAGATTCAACCCGACCACCAGTATCTAAACCAAATTTCGTTCCCTTGTCATACACGAGATTAAATTCAACATATCGACCTCGTCTTAATAATTGCCATTTCTTATGAGCATCGGAATATGACTTATCTCTGTTTCTTTGCACGATTTCATGATAGGTCGGCGAGAAAATTCGACCCACATCCTGAACGAACTCAAATCTGTCATTTTTGGAGATCTCATCTTTTTCTGTCAGACGATCAAAAAATATCCCACCAATTCCACGGCTCTCATTTCGATGTTTTATAAAGAAATACTCGTCCGCCCAAGGTTTGAATTCGCTGTAATATGTCGGATAATGTTTGTCGCAAACGGCCTTGAGCTGTTGGTGAAAATATTTCGCATCATTTGGTATCACGTAGTGTGGGGTGAGATCAATGCCTCCGCCAAACCACCAGGTGCCGTCTGACATTTCAAAATACCTGATGTTCATATGAATTATTGGAACATGAGGATTACTGGGGTGTAATACAATCGACACTCCTGTTGCATAAAACTGACCTGAATTTAACCCTAGAGCGTCAGTTATTTTCACTGGAGTATCTCCATAGACCGCTGAAAAGTTAACCCCACCTTTTTCAATAACATTACCTCCGGTAATTACTCGAGTTCTTCCTCCACCACCGCCCTCGCGGTCCCAGTCGTCATGTTTAAAGCTTGATCCGCCATCCATCGACTCAATAGAATCACAAATGGAATCCTGTAGAGATTTGAAAGCATCAGTTATGTAACTTTTATCAACGTTAGTCAATAGCAGCTTCGTTTAATTCCAAAAAGGATTCTACCGGCATGCAACTACAGAAGAGGTTTCGGTCACCATAGGCACTGTCAATTCTACTTACAGATGGCCAGAATTTATTGGTTTTTAACTCAGAAACAGGGAACGCTGCTTTTTCACGAGAATAGGAATAGTTCCAGCTATCGCTAATTACAACCTTTTGCGTGTGAGGTGAGTTCTTGAGGACATTGTCGTCCTGACTATAAGTACCATTTTCGATTTCTCTAATTTCCTCTCGAATTGAAATTAATGCGCTGCAAAATCTATCTAATTCTACTAGCGACTCACTTTCGGTAGGCTCAATCATTAATGTTCCGGCTACTGGGAAAGACACGGTTGGTGCATGATAGCCGTAATCAATTAACCTTTTGGCGATATCTTCTACCTCAACACCAATCTGCTTAAATGCTCGACAGTCAACAATCATTTCATGAGCACATCTGCCATTCTTTCCCGAATACAGTATAGGATAGTGTTTTGAGAGCTTTTCCTTAATATAGTTTGCATTTAGAATGGCCAATTTCGTTGCATTTGTAAGTCCGTCACTTCCCATTAAAGTAATATAGGCGTAAGAAATCGTCAGAATGCTTGAGCTCCCCCAGGGACCTGCTGAAATGGCACTAATTGCAGCTTCCCCGCCTGTTTTTACCACTGGATTACCTGGCAAAAACGGCATGAGATGCTTTGCCACTCCAATTGGGCCCATACCGGGTCCACCACCACCATGAGGTATGCAGAAAGTCTTATGAAGGTTCAGATGGCATACATCCGCACCAATCATCGCCGGACTGGTTAAACCTACCTGGGCATTCATATTAGCACCATCCATATAGACTTGCCCGCCATTTTGATGTATAATCTCACAAATTTCGACAATCCCTTCCTCAAATACGCCATGAGTTG
>JAJCYL010000091.1 GCA_029262955.1 Cytophagales bacterium
CATTACGGTTGATGAGCAGGTGGGTGATTTTAGTAATGCATCTGGGGTTTTCTTTTTAAGAACTCCAACAGATGAATCAGCTACTAATAATGGTAATGATGAAAATGGTATTTGGTTTGGCATTCCTGGAACTCCACCTGATGCAAGCCTTGAGTTGCCAACTTTAGGAAACGGATGGGCTTATGAAGGGTGGGTTGTTGGCGATAATGGACCAATCAGTACAGGCACATTCACCGAATTTGACGTAGTTGACGATTCTAATGATTTCAGTGGATTAGAAAACAATGTTGGCCCTCCAATTCCAGGCGAGGATTTCTTCCTCAATGCGCCAAGTGATGAAACATTCCCTCTTGATGTCAGAGGAAGAATGGTGGTGATTTCAGTAGAACCTGTTCCCGACAATGACCCGGCACCTTTTGCTGCTAAGCCATTAATTGGAACTGCAGGTCAGGAAACAGCACCTACAACATTCGATTTTGATCAGAACCTCGGTTCACTGGCTTCAGGTACAATCACAAGATAATTTCCATAGACCGAAGACCTCCCTGTTTGGCCATGTGCCTAATGGGGATGGTTTTCCTTGATTAATCTTCAATTCGGATGCTCGCATGGTTTTGTGGAATTGCCACTCTGAACCAGATAAATGGGAAAAGAGGGTTCGGCAGGACATACATCCATCCTAAAAATTTGTCTACCTCTCCATTATCCGGCCTGTAATTCATCCATGCGTAAATGAATTTGTAAGGACATAAGCCAGGTACAAAGGAGTGCTTAAAATTCCTGGTTCTGAGAGCCTTGGAACTGATATAATAATTGCCCTCAAAAGAAAAAATGTTCCAGCCCTTTTTCCCTTCTGCAATCAGTTCACCACTTGGTTTGTGTATTATTCTCACTTTTTTATTTAAGCGCCTACCCAGGCTTTTCTAAGGGCTATTTGTTCATCCGTCGCTTGAGGGTTAATCTCAATAGCATTTGAAACATCAACAGTTACTGTTGTAGCTTTGGCTTTCAATTTAACCTTCTTCTCTTTTCCTTTTACATTACGCATCACAGCAACCTTGACCTTGTCACCCTCTACTACATTGTTTCTATAGTTTTCAACAAGTTGTTGAAATCCCTGTGGGGTTACCTCCTCACCATTGAAACTTAGGAATTCATCCCCTTTTTGATAGCCCATTTCGACTCCAAAAGCATTCATGTCTTCTGTATTATTTATTGCAACACGACCGGACTCGGGATTAAATGTAAGCCCAATATTGCCCATAGTTAATTGTTCAGCTGTACCAGCTTCAATGAATAACAAACCTACCTCACTAAAAAGTTCTTTATATGGTAATGGTTTTGGTCCGGCAACATATTGATTAAAGAAGTCTCTAAGCTCAGGATAAGTCAATGACACTATTTTATCGAAGAGCTCATCATCTTTGAAAGACGTCTCCTTACCGTAGAACCTGGCCAGGTCCTGCATGAGATCCTGAATACCATATTCGCCATTGGACAACTTTCTCAGCCTAATATCCAGTGCCAACCCAATGAGTGCTCCCTTTTGATAAACATTTTGATATTGATCTTCATGCTCATCGAGGCATAGTTTGCTCATTTGAGTAAATGGTAGGTCATCCTTGAATTTTTGAGATTGAACAATCTTACCTTCCAATACATTAAGGTAATTATCCAAATCCATCAGTCCATGTTTTACCTGGACATGCCCGGCGGAATATTCGGTTACACCCTCGTACATCCATAAATGTTGGGACATTTTGGGATCAATGAAATCGAAATTACCGATCTCTTCAGAATGTATATTTAGTGGGGTGATAATATGAAAGAACTCGTGGGCAGCAACGTCTTTAACAGTCTGAGCCAATAAGAGCGGATTAACCTCTGGCAGTGAATACATAGATGAATAGGAATGCTCTAAAGCTCCAAAACCACCAGATAGACTTGGCCCTCCCAATAAATAAATGAGGAATGCATATCTCTTGATCGGTAACGTCCCTCCCAGGTAATCTTTTTGAGCCATTAGAATTTCTGAGACATTGTCCATGACAAACCTGGAATTCATGATCTTATTAGGAGAATATACATGTACTAAGATTTCTGCCCCTCCCACCATTAGTGTGGTAGTATCTGGCTCACTGTACATTATCGGGGCATCTGCAAGGTCAAAATAATTGGAAGCTTCGAAAGTATCCACCAAAGGATCGTCGTTGTTATCAATCATTGATGTTCCACCATAGAGACTGGCGGGATGAGTAATGTTTACTTCATAAGGCACGTCTTTCATACCCTCCAGGTAACCGAAAAACCCAAAGGTGTTGAGAACGAACGCCTTCCCTTCTTCTATATTGGTTCCCGCTGGCTCAAAAATCGCATTCCCTTTACTTGTATCATAAGTGTCCTCTACCCAATAACTGATCTGGCTGAGCTTATTGGCATCTTTAATTAACCACTTATTATCGCTCAATTTTTCAGACGGCAGTGAATTTCCAGCTATGTCTGTGGCATTAAATTCGGAAATAAATCTCCCGAAATCACTAATTGAATAGGTACCAGGTACAATCTTAGGAATATGATATTCGATCTCTGATTGATTAGTAGTCGGTACATCGACAACAACCTTCAATTTGTCATCTTCAACCACATTGAGGTCGATTGCACCACTATATTTTTGCTGACTCTGACCATCAAAGCTGAGACAAGCCAGGGTTATTAAGATTA
>JAJCYL010000092.1 GCA_029262955.1 Cytophagales bacterium
AGCTTTGCTGAAGAAAAAGCCTATCAGAAACATTAGGGAAAAATATATCAATAGTGGAATAGCAATTCTGACAACATCCAATGGAATTTCAACAATTAACTCTCCTTTTAATGAAAACATTACTACTATGGTGAATAGTAATGCAATTAGTGTAATGGGTGAAACCGCAGGAATGAATTTTGTTGTGTACCATTTTTCACTATAGAGTTTCACTAAAATGACTCTGCTCAGTAGTCCTGCAAGAAATGGGATGCCCAGATAAATTGCTACACTTTCAGCAATTGTCACGATTGATATATCAACTATAGCACCTTCAAAGCCAAATAAGGGAGGCAATTTGGTAATGAATAGCCATGCGTAAAAGCTGTAGCCAAATACCTGAAAAATACTATTTAATGCCACAAGCCCGGCTCCATACTCACTACTTCCCTCGGCTAAATCATTCCAAACCAATACCATGGCAATACACCTTGCCAAGCCGATGAGAATGAGTCCAACCATATATTCGGGATAATCTTGAAGAAAAGTTAAGGCGAGGATGAACATAAGCATGGGTCCAATTATCCAATTAAGGATAAGGCTAATAGATAATATTTTGACATTTCGAAAAACTTGAGGCAAAAGTTTATAATTAACTTTTGCCAAAGGGGGATACATCATTAGGATTAAACCAATTGCTATTGGAATATTTGTAGACCCTGTACTAAACGAATTAATGAATTTCGAACTGGAGGGAATAAAGTGACCAATTGCCACCCCAAATCCCATTGCTAAGAATATCCATATGGTGAGGTACTGATCTAAAAAGCTAAGTTTCTTATTTGTGGTCATGGCTATTTTTCAATCATCGAAAACACGTAAAACATCTCCGCCGCAATCTGACATGATCGCTCATTATATTTCATTTCTTCCTCCTTTGTATTGTCGTACTCTTTTGGATCTTCATAATTAAGCGAAATTCTTGCTTCAGCTCCCGGTATATAAGGACAGTTTTCATCAGCATGAGAACAAGTCATTATAGCTGAAAATTTTGACGCCGGGTTAACGGGATCATCATAAAGTTTCGAGAAAGCACTAATTGGTTCTGCGTTCTGAGAGTGAAAAATGGAGTAGGTCGGATTCCTTTCACCTATTTTAGTGACCATAAAACCCTCCGCCTTAATTGTTTCCACAGCCCTTTCATTGAAAGAGGTCACTTCAACTCCACCCGAATAGCATTTCACCTCAATGCCATAATAATCAGCAGCAGTTTGCGCCCAAATTTGAGCAAATTGACTTCTCCTGGAATTATGGGTGCATATAAAATTGAGTTTTACATCTCTTTTATCATCAAGTCTTTGCCTGATATATTGGATGAGCACCTGAAGCATGTCTTTTCGCTCCCTCGAGATTGAATCAATTGACAAGGATTTTACCGCTGCCACAAGCTTAGGAAAGAAGGTCAGTTTATTATGTTTCATAATATTAACAGCAACCGGAACCGGGTTCACAGCTATTTGACCGTAATTCTGAGAGTTTAACCTTGGTTTTTCGAGTTTTTGACCTGGTTTTTCAGCATATACTGAAATACTGAAAATGCCGGTCTCGCCCTTACTGAATTGAATGATTTCAGATTCAGATAAGTATTTGTAAAGTATGTCTTCCGGGATGGTAATCACCTTCTCCTTTTGGATTTGAATGCCCTTAAATCCTGACTGCTTAATATGATCTAAGTAATCCACTTTCTGAATGGCACCTGCAACACACCCAGCATACATTTCGGCATCTTTCTTCAATGCATCAGGCAGTTGCCCTACTAAGACTATATCTGATATACTAAAATGCCCACCTGGCTTTAGTACCCGATAGATCTCCCTGATCACTTTCTCCTTGTCAGGCACAAGGTTAAGCACACAATTGCTGACTACTACATCAGCCATTTCATTAGTCACAGGTATATCATCAATGTCGCCTTCTATAAATTCGACATTATTGAATCCCAATTTCTCAGCGTTTATCCTGGCCTTTGTGATCATGGAAGGTGTAAAGTCAATGCCTATTACTTTTCCTTCTACGCCCGTTTCATGTCTAGCTACAAAGCAGTCATTGCCTGCTCCTGATCCTAAGTCAATCACCGTATCACCTTCGGCTATGTGAGCATATTGTGTAGGCAAACCGCAGCCAAGTCCAAGGTCAGCATCAGCTTCGTACCCCTCAACATCAGAATAATCATCCATCATGATATTGTAAACCTTGATAGAAGCAGTGGTTGCGCCACAGCATGAAGCGGCATTAATCGACTTGTCCTGTTCGGCAATCGGTCCGTATTTCTCCTTTACAATCTCTTTTAATTCTTCAGAGTTCTTCATGACATTCTATTTTATTGCAATATTACGATTGATTGAAGTAAATTTTTTTAGCAGCAATCTCCGGTAGAAAGATCTTCGTATTGATCGAACATAATATTAAAAAGGCCTTTGATTTCAGCCCATCTTACCGGATCAATACAATAGCTCACAGAGACACCCTCGATTGTTCCCTTTATTATTCCACTATCTTTGAGTTCTCTCAAATGTTGACTAATTGTTGGTTGAGCTAACCCTAACTCCTGAACCAGGTCGCTATTAATACATGTGTTTGCATTTAACAAGTGTTGGATAATGGCAACCCTGGCTGGATGAGCAATAGCTTTGGCCATCTGAGCCAGGTCATTTTGTTCTGCTGTAAATAAATCTGATTTAGTGACTCCCATGAGCTAAATATTTCATTGCAATATTACGATGTTATGGTTTACCAGCAAAATAAAATGAGGTAATTCTTTACTCGGGATAAGGTGGATAGGATGATAATTAATTAGGAGTAAAAGGGCAGTTTACCGTCATGCCCAGGACATAAGTTGACAGCCATCGCAACAGTGTGCGACTCTGGGTATTGTGAATCTTTTCATTGTTTTATTATTTAAGTGAAACACACTTATACATTGTGTTTGTGTTCCCAAATTAGTCTGGCCCCTACTTTTTTAAACAGAAACAGAACAACCGGGAACCCAGAATTGCTTTGGCAATTCATGGCTAATCTCCCAGGTCGAAAAGACCAGGTTGTTGCTTCAACAAACCAGCGCAAGTTGGACAGCAGGTATAATAATCTCTGCCTTCAACAGTTACTATTGGACTGGTTTTTCTAACCTTAAAAATTGCTCCGCTGACCGGGCATTTCGTGATATCTCCAACAGCTGCAACAGCTGGCAATACCACTTCGCTCTCATCATAATGATTCATCCCACATGACTTTTGGCACATGCCCCCAAGCATTTCCTTAAG
>JAJCYL010000093.1 GCA_029262955.1 Cytophagales bacterium
CCAGACGTTGTAGCCAAAATTGAAAGATTGGCGGATGGAATTCGTATTCGATTAGGAGACAATTTAACAGACGTTAAAGGTTTAGAAACAAGGCCACCAGGACAGTTAAAATAAGCTTAAAAGGCTATTCGCTTCCCAAAGCATCTACAGGATTGGCCACTGCCGATTTTATCTTTTGGTGCGCAATGGTTAATAAGGCAGTCTACCCTGAATAGCTTATCCCTCCAAACCAATAGAGATATAGAACTCTGGAATACCTATAAATAAAGGGCAGAAGTATGGTACTAGTAACAACTACAGTTGCAGTATATACCCAGGCTTGCGGATTACCGAAGAAATTATATAGGGTTAGTGCGGTCACAATAATAATACCTACAATAAAGCCATAACTGATGTACATGGCACCAATAAAAAATCCAGGTTCAATTTGAAATCTCAAATTACAGTTGGGACAAGTTTCTTTCATTTTAGTGAAATCTTGCCAATGAATTGGTGGGTGAACGAACATCTTAGCCTTTCGGCAACGGGGACATTCCTCGTTCAATAGTGAGGTAAGTGTACTCAATTTTAGTTTAAGTTAAGCTCCTTGCGCCAAACACTGTCTGCAAGGTCATGCTTACTCCAGTAGTCAAGCATAATCCTTCTATCCTGCACCGCTTTGGTTGTTAACTTCTTAGCATTCTTGCCAAATCCACTGGTGTAGGTCTCTTCCCATGAATAGATTTCAAAGGGAAATTCACTGTTGTAATTGATAGTCAGCGCTCTATCAAAATCCATATACTCCAATTTATAGGACGTAACTGAATCGCTTGATTGCAGAATTACTTTAGCCCTTTCGGGCTTAGACGGTCTATGACTAAGTCTTGAGTACAGCAGTGACGGCACTATACTGATCTCCCCTTGTGGTAAATTTTTCGGGTCGATTCGGATAATCGTCCATAATTCATCTTCCAATAAACTGACTGCAATGGTCGTTTCCTGATCACCTTCAGACTCAAAATAAGATTTTAAAGAGAGATTATAATTGCCGTTTTTATTATTTAGTTGAGCAAATGTATGGCCACACCACTCCTGAGAGCTTGCTGTGATTTTCAGTGTAGATCCTGGCTCAAATGTTAGTGGTGTAAATATTGACTCCATCATAGAATATGGATAAACTCCGGTGTTAAATTTTCTTGTCGAGTTCAGCTTCATAATCTTAACACCATCCTTTCCAGCCGATTGAGGATCGTCCAACTTGACTTGCTTACTTCTCGAAAAATCTTCTGTTACAAATATTAAAACTGCATGGCCGGGGTGTACCTCGCCATATCTCGCTTGTTCAAGCTTATAACTAGTTAATTCTGCTTGCCCCTGAAACCAGTAATTAGAAAATTCCTGGGTTACATTTAATGAAGCCTGCACTGGGTCATTGGCAACATCACAACCCAAAATGGTAGTAATGACAACCATGGCTAACACTATTTGTTTTATTATTCGTCTGGTCATGACATCGTTTTTAACTTAATTGCAAATCTAAATGCTCCTTCAAGGTAAAGTACTATCCGCTGCTTTTCATCATGATATATGTCAGCTATTCGACTACAAGTCAGAAGGCTCAAATCCTTTCTAATACTTTTCTAACCAAACTGTCAATCACCCTATTGGGATTTGTCGAAAACGTATTGCGGATTCGATTGGCCAGAATTGCATTAAGACTTAGCATATTGTGACCCATTAAGAGGCCAAGAGCGTAATAACCAGCAGTCTCCATTTCGAAATTTGTAAGCCAGAAATCATTGAGATGGAAGTAATTTAGATCCTGTAGCAGGTTCTTGTGCTTAATAGGTATCCTTAAATTTCTTCCCTGAGGAGCGTAAAAACCCGGAGTTGTTACCGTATTCCCTTTTACTAAATCACTGCCAAATTGTTTCATCAAGTCGGAAGAACCTTTAACACAGTATGGCATAAATGACAATTTGGTTTTTTCTTTGATCGCTTTACAAATTGATATTTCGGTAGTTGTTTGAGGCAAGTTGTAAAACTGCATGAGCGTGTCAAGGCCAACGGCATATTCTGAAGCGACATGGCTCCCTACTCTGATGTCCTCCTGGATACTAGCTGAAGACCCGATTCGAATGATATTAAGACTTTTCCTCTTCTTAATAGGTTCTCGGGTTTTAAGATTAATATTCGCTAAGGCATCAAGTTCAGTCATGACGATCTCCACATTGTCTGTCCCCAAACCTGTACTCAAAACAGTGATTCTTTTGCCCTTATATTGTCCAATATGTGTGATGAACTCCCTTTTATTCATTTCAAAATCCACGTCATCGAAAAACTGACTTACGCGGTGAACTCTACCCGGATCTCCTACAACAATGATGGTATCAGAAAGGTGTTTTGGTTTGAGGTTTAAATGATAAACACTGCCGTCGGGATTTAGAATCAATTCTGATTCAGGGTAGCTGGCCATAACGTAAGATTACAGAAATTAAGCTTAATCCAAAAGCCTTTTTCCGCTCAGATTGTCTCCAATAACATTTCTTAAGACAGCTTCTTATCCCTGTAGAGCCCTTTATAAGGGTTATAACCATTCATCTCCCTGGCATAATAACCTGTACCGTCATATGGTCTTTTGTCTGGATGAATCTTGCATTCTTCTGAGCAAGCTCCCTGCAGTTCCCAACCACATTCCTCACAAATTGGCACATGCCTGTTGCAAACCGGGTTTCCACAATTAACCATTCTGTCGGAAGGTTCATTACAGACATAGCATTTTGAGATCACTTTTGGATTGACACTATTTACATCAACCGTGATGCGATTGTCAAATACGTAACACTTTCCATCAAAATCTACGCCTCCCGCTTCAATACCGTATTTAATAATTCCTCCATGCAATTGATAGACATTTTCAAATCCCTGCTCAAGTAAATACGCACTGGCTTTTTCACATTTGATACCACCAGTGCAGTAGGTAAGTACTTTCTTGTCTTTGTATTTAGTTTTCAGTTCTTCAACTTTTTCCGGGAACTCCCGGAAATTATCTATGTCAAGGGTGACAGCATTCTTAAACTTTCCTATCTCATGTTCATAATTGGATCGAACATCCAAAACAACAACGTCCTCATCATCCTTCAATTTCTGAAAATCCTTTGGTTCCAGGTGAATTCCAGTCTTCATCTTCGGATCAATATGTTTCAAACTTGAATGAACGATTTCATCCTTAACCCTTACGTGCATTTTCTGAAAGGCATGAATATCCGATTGGTCAATTTTGAACTCTATACCTTTAAGAATCGGATCACTCTCCAATTCATGCATGTATTTTTTACAGTGTTCTTCTGTACCGGAGACGGTCCCATTCAAGCCTTCAGGAGCAACAATTATTCTCCCTCTCAAATCTAAATCCAGACAAAACAAGTGATGTTTTTCTCTAAACGCCCCAGGGTCTACAATTTCGGCGTAATGATAATAGAGAAGTATTAAATATTTTTTTTTCATAACTCAGCCTTGTTTCAGCAAGGTGTTAGGACACCACAAAATTATATAAAATACTTCAAGTTCCCGTCCATTAAATACACACCCAGGCAATTAATGCATCAAAGTTTCTGGTTTCTGGCTTCTGGATTTCTCGCAATTATTATGGCCCAACCAGAAATAAAAAAACTATAAACAAATCAAAAAACACCGGTTACTTTTTTATAACTTATCGAATATATAATTGTACTTATATAATTTTCATAACTAAATCCAGCAATGCTATGATGAGGAACATTTTAAAACAATTCTTAGGAGGAAGAGCGTATGAAGATGCTGAAAACCTGATACGAATAGCTTTCATGGAGGGAAAGCTTCGCCGTGGGGATATTGATCTGATCAACGATGAAATTGAAGGTATTGATATCCCTAATAGTGACCTACGAATTGATGACAGCCATTTAAATAGGATGAAATTAGCTCTCCCGACAAAAGACAGTCAAAAGTTTAAATTGATTTATTTGTTAGTCAAGAAGTTCAATCAGGGTAAGGGTCTAAATGATGCTAAAAGACATGTATTAACTGAAGTTTTTTCAGTAATACATCACGAAGGATCCAGGATAGATGAGATGATCAATTCGGTAATCAGTAATATCACCTCCGGCAATTCTGAAAGCGAGACTTACCAGAGACTTGGTTATCTATTAAAACCCAGACAGATCAACTTCAACTAATCAATCAGGTGTAGGGTCCAGTCACCAACCAACCTTTTATTCTGCTCCTGCACCTCATTGTTTTTTCACAAAACACACCTTACTCCATCTCGATCAATCTCTGGTATGCATTGATTACAATAGGTGCAACCTGTTTTATTAACCTCCCCTGATTCCAATCGATTGATAAATTGTGCATCATGTATTAAGGGCCTACCCAATGCAATAAGTTCAAATCCATCTGATAGCACCGATTCCATATTTTGCAACGAGGTAACTCCCCCAATATATACTATTGGAATATTCACAACACGTCTGATTTGTTGAGCAGCCCCTAAAAAGAAGAGTTCATTAAAGGGCAGTTTTTTAATAATAACTGGTCCAAATAACATGATCCCAATCTTTTGAAGCCAATTCCGTTCAACCTGTACCATTTGCTTGATTGGAATGTCACCCCGAAGTAAAAAAAAGGGGCTGGTATTAGTGAAACCCCCACTTAGAACCAATCCATCAACTCCGGCCTTTTCAAAAGTACTTGCCACACGCTTGGCATCTTCTAAACCTAAACCTCCCTTGAAGCCATCGCTCACATTCATTTTAATAAGGATAGGAAAATCTTTTCCGACTGACCGTCGAATTGATTGCAGAACTTCTGTGGGAAACTTCGGCCTCTTTTCAATAGACCCGCCGTAATCGTCTTTTCGCCTGTTAAAAGCAGGGGATAAAAACTGACTCAGTAAATAACCATGGCCTGCGTGAAGTTCAATAGCATCAAATCCGCTCTCTTTAGCAATTACTGCCGCTTCAGCAAAATCAGACAATGTGCTATCAATATCATCCTCTGTCATAGTCCTGCTAAAAGGAATTCCTGAAAACAGTCCCAAATTATTAAAGGTACGGGTGGGACTTATTGGCCTGGATTTTAACTTCTTATTCCTACTAAAAAAACCACAATGTGCTAATTGTATTGAACATAAACCTCCGGCCTTATGAATAGCTGCTGTAAATGACTTTAAACCGTCAATTGATGCTTCATTAACTACAATTTGATTCTCGAAAGTGGCTCCTTCGTCATTTACTGCACAATATGCAAGAGTCGTCATCGCTACGCCCCCAAGAACAATCTGCCGATGCCAGTCAATCAATCTGTCAGTTACTGCACCATTTACACTAAGTCCTTCATAAGTTGCAGATTTAATAATCCTGTTTTTCAATTGAATATTATTCAATCGAATGGTCGTGAAAATCGGAGATTGCACCATGCTGATTATTTAGAAAAAGTAAGATATGTGATTAATGAACAACCTCAAATTGGAAGTTTAAACTAGTAAGATCTATCTATATTTGGATGTAAGGTTTCAAGTTCCTCTTGAAACTACTGGGTATTATGTCGAAAAAAGGCCTAATCTTAATAATCATTTCCTTGCTCTGGAAAATAACGCTTTTCGCTCAGGATGTAGAGAAGGGCGGCATTGACCTGACGACATTTGATTTCCATGAAACCAAAAAACTCAAACTCAACGGTGAATGGAGATACTCTGAGAATCAGTTTATTCATCCGGAAAAAGCACATCAACTCAAGACGTATAAAAAGGTTCCTCAAATTTGGGACAATCCTATAGGTTATGCCACTTACGCCATCAAAATATTGCTCCCTTCCCACGGACCTAAGCTTGCTATTCAGGTGCCAGATGTTTACAGTAGCTATCAACTGACAATTAATGGACAGTATACTGATTTAAAGGGATATGCAGCAGATAATAAGGAGGAAGCAATTCCATTTCGGCTAATAAAAATCATTCCTATTCCACAGGAATATGATAGCATAGAAATTGTCTTACATGTTTCTAATTACCGGCATCATAAAGGAGGAATTGGCAAGCCAGTTATCATTGGTGATCTCATATATCTCGAGCGATGGGCCTTTTTATCCAGGACGTTCGACGCATTCATCGGGGGCTCCTTGATGGTTGGTTTCTTCTTTTTTCTCGGTCTATACATTTATGGCCGGCATGACAAGACTTCCCTATTTTTCGCACTTTTTTGCATTACCTACTCTATAAGAGTTTGCTTTTCAGGGGGGAATCACATGATTAATCAGCTGATCCCTACATTCCCCTGGGATTTACAAATAAGAATAGAGTATGCATCCGTGTACATCACAACGATATTCTTTGGGTATTTTGTTTATCATCTCTTTCCAAAATCCTTCCCAAAAATCTTCATACAGTCATATACTGTGATTGCTTTGATTTTCGTTCCCCTTGCCTTATTCACCCCCCCACATTTCTTCACGCGTGTAAATATTATTCACCTGATTTTTATGCTGATTGGTATAATAATTGTCACAGTTATTTTTTTGAAATCGGTGATTAATCGAGAAAAGAACTCTCTTTACTCGCTCTTAAGCATCACTGGCTTTCTAATTGTACTGATTGTTAAATCACTTGACTATTTTGACATTTTTGATGAAATACTCCTAATTACTTTTATTGGTCAGATCTTCTTTTTTTTATCTCATGCCCTTGTGCTATCTAATCACTTCTCCTCTTCCTGGCGGGAAGCTCAACTAAACGCGGAACAATCTGCCATTGCAAAGACAAATTTTCTTTCTGTTATGTCGCATGAAATCCGGACTCCCTTGAACTCAGTGATCGGTACGACGCAACATTTAATAGAAAATAATCCGCTGGAGGATCAAAAAACAGATTTAAAAAATCTCAAAATTTCGTCAGAAAACTTA
>JAJCYL010000094.1 GCA_029262955.1 Cytophagales bacterium
CTTCCATTGCTGAATAAAGATAGTCCTCAACAACTGGATTTAGTCGATGTATTTCATCAATAAAGAGCACATCCTGTGGTTCAAGATTGGTCAAGAGTCCAGCCAGTTCACTCGGTTTGTCTAATACTGGTCCGGATGAAACTTTAATGCCAGCTTGAAGCTCATTGGCAATGATATATGATAATGTCGTTTTGCCAAGTCCGGGGGGGCCATGTAAAAGCACATGGTCCAAAGGTTCATTTCTTCTTCTTGCCGCCTCTACGAAAATCTTTAGATTGTCAACGATCTTCTCCTGTCCCGTAAAGTCATCGAATTCTAAAGGTCTCAGTGCTCGTTCGAACTCCTGCTCTGCAGGGGTCATTTGCTCGTTCTCCGGATTTAGATAATCTTCCCTCATAAATAATCAAAGATGCCACTAAAATAAATCAACTTACCCGATTACTGAGGTCATTTTAAAATAACTCATGCCCTCTATCTCCTACATCCTTGTTCAAGGGCAGATTTGCAATTAATATTGTCGGTTCGTTAAATCAATTACGATCTTCTGAGCAGATCCAATAGGAACCTCAGGAGTATAGATAGTTATGAAAATTTCTCTTTCGGAAATTTGGGGATTTGTAGATGTGGTTGGCGCAGATAAGATCAATCAAATAGACTTGGTATTAGGTAACCATCAGGTTTCAAATGTCACTCCAGAGGTCATTCGTAATATTAAAGAGGGGGTTGATTTCGACACTGAACTATTACCTGATTTATTCACCAATAGCGAAATTACCTGGCAACCCAATGAATATGCGTCTCATAAAGATTGTCTGGCTGGACTTAATATTCTCAAGCATCAGTGTGAAGTCCAAATGGCGGCTTTTAATGCGCTTAAATCCAATCCTGGAAATTTCTATGCACAATTAATCCAAAAGCTGGAAGATGAGACCAAGCTTGCAGTCGATAAGATTACAAACGAAGAGACTAAATTGTCTCGCATATTAGGTAGGTTTAGGAAAAACATTTACCCATCAATCAAGTTCCTTCTTGAACACCCAGCTAATCATCCACAGATTAAATTCGAAGCTATTTTAAGACAGGATTTTATGGCCAAAACTCTTTTTAACGAATATCATGTTAAATTTTCAGACCTGGTGGAACCCTATTGGGAAGTTTGGATTGGTGAAGATCCACCTAATATTCCTGTGGAAGAAACGGAAAAAACTGAATCAAAAAAGAAGGAGAAAGAGACTGCATAATGAAACCAAACGAATGAGTGAATTAGTTAATGATTTTGATGAGTACCGAAGCCGAATGAATGAAAAGATTCTGGCGGGTGACAATAAAGTATTAAAGAGAATCTTTAATCTTGATACCAATGCATTTGAAGATGGAGCGCTTAATCGAAAAACTAAAGAAATGTTGGGCCTTGCCTGTAGTATGGTACTGAGATGTGACGACTGTATCAAATATCACTTGGGCAAATGCAAAGACTTGAACGTTACTACAAAAGAGGTTAATGAAATCTTTGCCATAGCCAATCTGATTGGTGGAACCATTGTTATCCCTCACTTGAGAAGGGCTGTGGAATACTGGGAGGCCTTAGACTGAAATGATAAGAAAAGATCTTGAATTAGAACGCAATTGGCAACGATTGCTACAAAATATAGGAAAGAATGTCGGAAGAAAGCCTGCTGATATGAACAGTGTACTTTTTCTAATTGGTGTACAGGAATTGGGTAAAGGTCCAAGAACATTTTCGAAAGAAGAAAAGCAAGACCTTATGCATATCGCCATTTGCAAGGTGCTCTCAATGTCTGGTTTTTATGAGTTGGAGGGTGTAGATGAACAAGGATGGCCTCATTGGAAATTGATCAAAAAGTTGCCCCGATTTGACCTGTTAGAACAAGAAAAGTTGCTTAAAATGCATGTAATCGAATATTTTGATAAAGAATTAAACCTCTATGCTTAAAAAAATCCTTAACTCTGAAATAGTACCTGATCGCATCAACCTGGGTTTATTGGTATTGAGGTTGTCGGTAAGTGGAATGATGCTAACTCACGGTTTTCCTAAGTTTCTGAAACTTATCAATGGTGATCTTGGTTTTGCAGACCCACTGGGGTTAGGCAGTGGTTTCACATTAGTCGTGGCAGTTAGTGCTGAGTTTCTCGGCTCCCTTATGATATTAAGTGGTTTTGGTACCAGAATTGGTGCGTTATTAGGGGCTTCAACAATGGCAGTTGCAGGTTTCATCCACCATGCGGATGACCCATTTGGTACAAAAGAAAAAGCACTCTTGTATTTGACATGTTACATTGTATTGATTATTTCCGGGTCAGGAAAATATTCAGTAGAATCAAAATTAACATGAGTCTCTTGAGAATTTTTTATCCGTTCGACATTAGTTATATCACCCGATCAGACAAAATATTTGGATATTCACTATATTCTGGGTCCTTTTTACGTAATAGATTATGAATAGGAGAGCACTATCAAATTAAACTACGGCAATGGCAGCAAATGGAGATATGACTGAGTTGATTAATCGCCTGAAAACCTATAAAAAGAAGTACTATTTCAATCTTCTCCTTAAGGGCTCATTACTCTCCTTAACCATTCTGGTATCTCTCTTTCTAATATTTAGTACACTGGAGTTCACGCTCAGGTTTAATTCCCCAATCAGAGCGGTTCTATTTTTCTCTTTTCTTATTGCCCTGATTTCGGTGCTCTATTTTTGGGTGATCATTCCTTTGATCAAACTAATTGATAATAAAAGGCAAATTAGTGATGAGGTTGCTGCAAGTCAAATTGGTCACTACTTCCCTCTCATTGCAGATAAACTTCTGAATACCATTCAGTTACAACAATTCAATACTGGCGATAATAGTTTGATAATTGCCAGTATTGAACAAAAGACAAAAGAAATTTCTATCGTTAATTTCACAGATGCCATCAATCTGGGACAAAACAAAAAATTCCTAAAGTATCTTGCTCTGCCAGGACTGGCACTTTTGGCGCTCTTAATATTTGTCCCTCAAATGCTCACTGAGAGTACATCTAGAATTATAAGATTTGAGGAAGAATTTGTTCCAAAAGCTCCTTTTGATTTTAACCTAATTAATACCGATTTACAAGGGTTTAAGAATGAGGACTATACTATAGATTTATCCTTTTCAGGTAGTGCCATTCCAAATCAAGCTTACGTAATTTCTAAGGGACGAAAAATTAAAATGAAGGCGGAGGGTGATGGTAAATACTCCCATACTTACCGGAAATTACAGTCTTCAATCAATTTTAATTTCGAGGCGGCTGGTTTCAATTCGGAGAGCTATAATTTGAACGTTGTTACCCGTCCAAATCTTAAAAATTTCAACGTCTATCTGGATTATCCAGGTTACACCAAGCAAGCTGATGAAAGCCTGAGTAATGTAGGCAATCTGCAAATTCCAGAGGGCACTCGCGTAAAATGGCAAATGAGCACATTCGGTACGGATAGTATGGAGCTCTATTTTGAAGCTGAAGACATTTATTATGAAGCTAAACTGTCTGATAATCAGATATTTGAGTTTGAAAAGAGAATTATTGATACAGATAATTATGTTATTCGCCTGGTTAATGAATACAGTGAAAACAAAGAAAAAATTGCTTACCAGGTAGAAGTCAAAAAAGATGAGTTTCCAACTATTAATTTGGAACAGTTTCAGGATACTGTTCTATATAGCTACCTCATTCTTGGAGGATCTATTGCGGATGATTATGGCCTTACTCGTTTACAGGTGAATTATCAGATAATTAAGGGCAAGGAAGAATCTGAAGAGCAGTCATTAAGAATACCAATTCAAGCGACGAATAACCAAAGCTTCTTTCATCAGTGGCGTATGGATAGCCTAGTCCTTAATGAAGGAGACCAAGTTAAGTATTCATTACAGGTTTGGGATAATGACGGGGTAAATGGACGTAAGTCGACCAAAACAGGTATTTATAGCTTTAATGTTCCTACCAAAAAAGAGATAAAGGAAAAACTTGAAAAAGAATCACAAGGCGCTGAGGATCAAATAGATAACACATTAGAACAGGCCAAAGAGCTACAGGAAAAGATTCAGGATCTGGAGGATCGCTTAAAGACAAAGAAGAACCTGGATTGGCAGGATGAAAAACTGATTGAAGAGCTTATGAATCAAAAGCAAAAGCTCAATGAACAACTAGAAGAGCTTAAAGAGAAAAATAAAGCAAACAATCAGCAAAGAGAACGATTTACCGAACAGAATGAAAAAATCAATGAAAAAGTAGAAAAGCTACAAGAACTCATGGACGAGTTACTTGATGATGAAACTAAGAGGCTCTACGAAGAGCTGAAAAAACTACTAGAAGATCAACGAGGTTTGAATGAAGTTCAGGATGCTATTGAAAACATCAAGAAAAAGGAAGAGACGCTTGAAAAAGAGCTAGAACGTGCGCTTGAATTATTTAAGCGCATGAAAATGGAGTACAAAATGGAGGAAGTGATTAGTGACCTCGAAGAACTGGCTGAAAAGCAAGAAGAACTCGCTGAGGAGACTACCTCTGAGGATAATTCTACAGAAGAATTGTCTCAGGAGCAAGAAGAACTCATGGAGGAGTTCGATCAGATTCAAGAAGAAATGGATGAGCTGAATGAACTGAATCAGGAACTTGAGCATCCCAGTCCTATACAAGATTCCTCTGAGGAACAGGAACAAATTGAGCAAGAACAACAAAACAGTAAGGAGTCTATTGAGCAAAATCAGCGTGAGCAGTCGAAGCAATCTCAAAAGAAAGCTGCAGAGCAGATGAAGAAACTTTCAGAGCAAATGCAGCAAATGCAAGCTGGCATGGAAATGGAAATGATCCAGGAGAACATGGAAAACCTTCGAGACATTGTTGACAACCTGGTTACATTATCCTTTGATCAGGAAAGCTTGATGGGAGATTTTAGAAAAGTAAGCCAGAGCGATCCGAGATTTATCGAATTATCCCAACAACAATTAAAACTTAAGGATGATGCTCAGATTATTGAAGATAGCCTGCTTTCCTTGGCCAAAAGAGTTTTCCAAATAGCATCATTTGTTACTCGCGAAGTAGACGGCATGAATAGCAATATGGATGCGAGTGTGGATGCATTGAAAGATCGCAATAAGGCACAAGCCGTAAGTAAGCAACAGTTCGCCATGACCTCGATGAATAATCTTGCCTTGCTTTTGGATGACGTACTTCAAAACATGCAACAGGCAATGGCTGACGCAATGGGCAACCCCAAAGCAGGCCAGAAGAAAGGGAAAAAAAATATGCCCGGATTAAGCGATCTACAACAAGAGCTTAATAAACGTATTGAAGATCTGAAAAAGAGTGGAAAATCCGGTAGAGAATTGTCTGAGGAGTTGGCCAAGTTAGCGGCACAACAAGAAATGATTCGTGAGTCCCTGGAAGAGATGCAAAGAAAGCTTGATCAAATGAATGGTGAAGAAGGGGAAGGAGCGGGAGGTAATGCTGAAGAGATATTGAAAAAAATGGAACGGTCAGAGCTAGATCTCGTTAATAAGCGCCTTACGGATAACATGATTCGACGTCAAAGAGATATATTGACGCGGTTATTAGAGTCTGAAAAGGCCTTTAGAGAAAGAGAATTAGATGAAGAAAGGGAGGGGGAACAAGCGAAAAATTACGATCGTATGCTGCCTCCTATCCTTGAGCAATATATTCGAGCGAAAGAAAAAGAGATAGAACTACTAAAAACAGTACCTCCAAAGCTGAATCCTTATTATAAAAAAGAAGTAAATGAGTACTTTAGGCGACTTGGAAGTGAATAAACTATTCTAATGACATCAGTAACGATAAACAAAATTAAAATACCTTCTTTGGCCGAGAACATCAGGATTGTTGAAAGCTTCATTGACAACGC
>JAJCYL010000095.1 GCA_029262955.1 Cytophagales bacterium
TAAAATGCTGGAAAAACCAGATTGTAATAAAAGGGGCAGTAATTGCTATGTAAAATGCTGTATCTACAAACTGGTCACCGAGTGTTTCTATAAATAAAGATTCTATTCCATAGGCATACATGACAAGGATAATTGCCATGAAAAATTCGATTGCCACTGGTATTACCCATTTAGACCGTGATATATCAATTCTCATAGAGCGAACCACATGTTACATGGAGAACATTGAAATGAAGACCTGACCGGATCCCGTTCATTCTAATACTAATTTAGTTATTTGTAATCTGAGATTAGAATTAAATGAACGAGATAGTGAATTATCGTATAAGTGGCTTTTGAGGCCCATACAGTCTTTAGCTAAGATTGTTGGGATTAAACTGCTATTTAAATTTATAGCTATCGATTCCTTGGTTCTATTTAATTTTGCGCCCCGATGTATAAAAGTCTCATTCGGCCTATTTTATTCCTCCTATCGCCGGAAAGTGCTCACCACTTCACCTTCACTTTATTGAAGATCGTCCTTTCGATACCTGGAATGAGGTCACTTTTTCGAGCGCTATTTACCTATGAAGATCCCAAACTTGAAAAAGAACTCTTTGGCATAAAGTTCAAGAATCCTGTCGGACTTGCCGCTGGTTTTGACAAAGATGCCAAAATGATTGATGAGTTCGCTTGTCTTGGTTTTGGATTTGTAGAAATTGGAACGATAACCCCCGAGGGTCAGCCTGGCAATGAGCAGCCCCGGCTTTTTCGGCTTCCTAAAGACCGTTCTTTGATAAATCGTATGGGCTTTAATAATGGGGGGGCAATTCAGGCGACAGAAAGGTTGCGAAAAAGAAAATCTCAAATTGTAGTTGGTGGCAATATTGGCAAGAACAAGGTAACACCGAATGAAGATGCTACAGCGGATTATCTAAAATGCTTCGAAGAATTGTTTGAGTACGTAGATTATTTTGTGGTCAATGTAAGCTCACCCAATACTCCAAATCTTCGAGAATTACAGGAAAAAGAACCACTCAAAAAACTACTCCAAACATTGCTTGAGGAAAACAGGGGAAGGGAAAATCCAAAGCCCCTGCTACTCAAAATAGCGCCAGACCTTACAAACGAACAATTAGATGACATCATTGAGATCAGTCTGGAACTAAATTTGGATGGGCTGATTGCTACCAATACCACAGTTGATAGAAATGGTTTAACTACTGAAAAATCGAAATTAGAGCAAATAGGAAATGGCGGTTTAAGTGGAAAATCATTAACCGATAAATCCACACAGGTAATCGCTTATTTATCCAAAGGGTTAAAAGGCAGTGTACCAATAATTGGCGTTGGTGGAATATTCAGTACCCAGGATGCGCAAGAGAAATTGGATGCGGGTGCATCTTTGGTACAGGTCTACACGGGTCTTATTTATGAGGGCCCCGGGCTCATTAAAAGAATCAATAAAGGGTTAGTACAGTGACAGATTTCAATCCCAATAACCCAGGCATTCCCGGCAATATCTTCGGACTGCCATATTCAGTTGAACAGGCTGATATTGTTATCCTGCCAATACCCTGGGATGTTACTGTCTCCTATGGTTCGGGCACTTCAAGGGGTCCAGCAGCAATTCTGAATGCTTCCACCCAAATAGACTACTCTATCCCAAAGGTTCACAAACCGTGGGAGCTGAAGGTCGCAATGGAAATAGTCTCTGATGAAGTCCTCCAAAAATCCAATCTTTTAAGATCAGACGCAGAAAGATATATTCAATGGATTGAACAAGCTGGGGATGAACATCAAGATATTAGGCACAGAATTAATTTAGCTTGTTCAGAATTAGAAAGGGACGTCCGTAAAAAAATAGATTACTACCTGGAAAGAGACATTTTAGTAGGATGTCTTGGAGGTGATCACAGTACCCCCCTTGGATTAATCAATGCCCTGGCAAATCGCTACGATAGCTTCGGTATACTCCAAATTGATGCCCACATGGACCTCAGGGATGCTTATGAGGGCTTAGAATACTCCCATGCTTCTATCATGTTTAATGCCTTGACAAATAGTAACATTTCCCATTTGATACAGGTAGGAATTCGTGACTATTGCGAAGAAGAGGTGGAATATATCCGCAATTCAAATTGCAAAGTGATCACATTTTATGATCAGGATCTTAAAGAGGCTTCATTTAACGGTTCTACCTGGCAAAATCAAGTGAAAAAGATTTTGAGCGAATTGCCCGACTTGATTTATATCAGTTTTGACATTGACGGTCTAAACCCATCTCTTTGCCCAAACACAGGCACGCCAGTACCCGGAGGGTTATCTTTTCAGGAAGCGACCTACTTAATTCAAATGTTAGTCAAATCGGGGAAAAAGATAATCGGTTTCGATTTATCCGAGGTCAGCCCAGGTGAGGGTGATTGGGACGCTAATGTGGGTGCTCGAATTCTGTATCAATTGGCTGTCTACGCTGGAATATCTCAGGGTAAGCTTAAATTTGAAAAATGATCTCCGTGATTCGCAACTGGGTTGTTAACCGCAGCACCGACCATATTTTTGGGTTTACCGCAATTGCTCTTTTTGCCCTGGCAATATATCAGGCGAATAATCATTTTCATCTTTATGCTGACGGCTCCCATTTCTTAATTAACATCTTATCGCAACAAAATGTATTCAATCCCCTTCATTCCAGATTATCAGCTAATGTTATCCAGCAATTATTTCCATTAGCTCTGATAAAAACTGGTGTCCTGGATTTAAGGCTAATTTCATTTTCTTATGGAATGAACTTGTATCTCATTCCAATAATGGGGTTATTGGTTTCTTATACAATTCTCGATGGTAAAAGAAAGGAACTGATCATATTGCCGATATTAACCACACTTTTCTCTCTTCACAACAACTACGCATTTATTATTTCTGAGAGTTTCGTATCCATTTCCTTATTCTGGCCATTGCTGTTTTTCGTCCTTTTTAAAGAACTCAAAACACCGGTTTTTTGGATCTTTCTTGTGTCAGTTTTAATTCTCTCAAATACTCACGAGTTGGCCTTTCTCCTTCTGATTTTGATTGGATTTTCAATTTTGATAAGAAAAAAAACGGTCAGAGAGCCCATTTCCAAAACTCTATTGCTGATATCTTCGGTTCTCGTTGGCATTATTTTCAATCTCTATTGGAGTTTTTACCCGCCAAATCCTGAGTTCTCAGAGGATTTTGTTAGCCAACTTCAGGGCTTATCATCACTCAAACAATACCCCTTGTCTGGTCTGATTCTATTGATTCTTTTCCTACCATTATTTTATCAGCCGAAGGGTAAATGGAGGATTTTAACAGCCGTAATTTTGATTTTACTAATCTGTGTGATACTAATCCCACTCTTCAGTTCAAGTGGTATGTTGTATCCAATTTTACACTGGGAACAAAGGATACTTATCATAATAGGTCCCTTATTAGTTGGCGTTTTGTTTTTATTAGCAATCTGGAAAAGTTCCCTTGAAACCATCCTTTTTCAAAGATGGGCTATCCTCCTTGTGACTGGGGCCATGCTCTTCTACCAATTCAAATTGACGAATTTATGGGGTGGTTTTATAGACGACTTTAGGAGCACTTTGAACAAAAAAACAGGAATAATTGAATATCAAGAATCCATTTTAGCCACTAATCCTACCGATGAACAATTTGTTACTGCCTGGACTCTTCCAACTTTGGGATTCCTTTTGCACTCTTTTGCAGATAGTGAGATCACATCTTTAATGAGCATGCCATACGAGGTTTGGCAACCCTGGCACGCTATGGATACTTATGGTCGGCCTGATTTAAGTGCTTTTGGGGTACGATACCGTTTATTTGGACCCAATCCATTCATTGATTAATCATCCCCAAAAATGGTATTTGCGAGTATAACCTTTCTTATCTATTTCCTTCCTCTCTTCCTGCTTACCTACTTCTTAAGCGGGCAAAAGTTAAAGAATGGTGTCCTCCTCGCTTTTAGCATATTTTTCTACGCCTGGGGTGAACCTATTTTCATTTTCATTCTTATTCTATGGACCTTAATCAACTATTTAGTTCTCAAAAAATCGCATGAAGCTAAAGAAGGAAAGAGGAAGTTGCTGATAAAGAGCAGTGTGGTATTCACACTGCTTCTCCTGGTGGTTTATAAATACCTTGATTTCATCGTTGGGTCGTTAAACCCAGTTATTGAGTCCATTGGCCTTTCAATACCAGCACCAGAGATTGCTCTTCCAATAGGCATTTCGTTTTTTACCTTTCAATCAATATCTTATTCAATTGATATTTATCGCAAACAGGCTGATCCGGTTAAATCCTATTCTGACTATTTACTCTATATCAGCATGTTTCCTCAATTATTGGCGGGACCAATCGTCCGATTTAAGGAGGTATCAGCACAAATTCGAAACAGAAATGTAACAAATGAAAAGATCGCAATCGGTTTCTTTCGGTTTTGCGTCGGACTCAGTAAAAAAGTGTTGATTGCCGATATCCTCGGTCAATATGTGGATACTCAACTGGCTCAGGGAGTGGTTGGAATCGAATCTTTTACCAGTTGGTTAATACTACTCTCCTATTCTTTTCAAATCTATTTCGATTTCTCCGGTTACTCTGATATGGCTATTGGTCTTGGTCTGATGATGGGATTTAGATTCCCGGAAAACTTCAACTATCCATACCTGTCAAAAAGTATCACGGAGTTCTGGAGGCGCTGGCACATTACGCTAGGAAATTGGATGAAGGACTATTTATATATTCCTCTTGGTGGAAATAAAATATCTGTAACCAGAACCTACATTAATTTATGGTTGGTATTTCTACTTTCCGGACTATGGCACGGTGCCAGCTGGAACTTTGTAATATGGGGAGGATTTCATGGGATTTTTCTTGTCATCGAAAGGTTTACAAGACAGAAAATCAACTATCGGTTCCCGGCGATTATCTCAATGTTATATTGTTTTTTCGTCGTGATCAATGGATGGGTATTATTTAGGATTGAGAAATTGTCTGAGGTCTTTCAATTTTACAAAACCCTATACTCTTTCAATTTTGACAAAGTGACCCTGCCCGAGTCATCTATGCTAACTGTCCTCGTCCTGGCTTTTTTCTTTTCATTGGTGCCATTCTTTAATTGGAAGTCAATAGACACTATTGATTTGGCACGATGGTCAATGGTTAAAAAATTGCGTTATGTAACAGGCTCAATATTGTTGCTCTACCTGTCGATAGCCTTTCTTACATCGAATGGTTTCAGTCCATTTATTTATTATCGATTTTAGCGATGGGCCAATTGAATTTCGGAATGATAAGCATCGTCTTGTTGGCCCTATTGGTACCAACTATTCAGCAGGCATTTAAGCCAGTCCTCATTGATGACCTCAATGGGATATATGAGATTTTTGAAAAACCCGAACTAAGAATATCCAGTCTGATTGACAAGTCATTTCAGGACCAATTTGAAAAACACTACAATCAAAATTTCGGCTTTAGAAATATTTTTGTGAAAGTACGAAATGAGCTTGATTGGAGGATTTTCAAGAAAATTAATGCATCCAAAGTTCTTGCAGGTAAAGATGATTATCTCTTCGAAAGGGATTATTTGTATTCATATTCAGGTTCCAATTATATCGGTGATAGTGCCATGCATGTGAAAGCGCAAAGGCTCAAATCAGCGGCTCGATATTTTACTGATAGGAGTCTACCTTTTTTAATAGTGATTGCACCTGGAAAAGGATGGTATTATCCAGATCATATGCCGGAACCATTTGTTAGTCGGCCACAAGGCAAAACGAATTATGATGGCCTGATGGATGAATTCGACCAGGTTGGACTTAATTACATTGATTTCAATAAAGAATTTCTTAATCTCAAGGATTCACTCGGAGTCTTAATTTACCCTAAAACAGGTATTCATTGGAGTAGTTACGGTGCATCTTTGGCTTTCGATTCCATCATCAGTTATTCTGAAAAACACTTCAATCTCCAAATTCCGGAACATGAAGTTGATGGCATTGATGTCTTAAAAACTACCATAACCAAAGGGGACAATGACCTGGAGAAACTGATGAACCTGTTAATCAAGATGGATAATTTCAAGATGATCTACCCGGATTATAAAGTTGACAAATCTGTTGATAAACCTAAAGTATTGGCTATAGGTGACAGCTTTTTCTATGCCATTCAGAAGTATGCTGTTAAGCTCTTCGATCTGGACTACTACTATTATTACAAGCTCGATAAAACAATGTTAGACGACAGCTTCACCACTGACATAGATGTATGGATAGATCGATATGATATGATTATCTTGCTGGCGACTGAAGCAGGTATTCACAGTTTCCCCTGGGGTTTGCTAGATGATATGGATTCAACAATTGAACATAAGGGTATCCAAATGCTCAAGAGCGACGCTGACAACCGATGAAATCTCATTATCTATTTCAAGGATTGTTGACTTCAATCTTGCTCATTCCACTACTTCAACAGCTCCTAAAGCCTGTACCCGTTTATAAACTACAAGGCTTCTATGAAGTTCATACCGCACCTCAGCTTAAATTTGGCACATGGTTCGAAAAGGATTTTCAAATTGATTTTGAAAACTATATGAATCAGAACTTTGGCTTCCGTAATATCCTCGTAAGAGTTAGAAATCAAATTGATTGGGATTTTTTCAAAAAAGCAAACGCTTCTGGAGTTCTAGTGGGGAAAGAGGATTTTCTATTTGCCAGGGGCTACCTCAATTCTTACAAGGGCAGGGATTTCGTCGGAGACAGTGTCATAGAAAGCACGGTTAATAGGCTGAATGATATTGCCGGTTTTTTTAAGAAAATTAGAACGCCATTTTTAATAGTCATTGCACCAGGCAAGGGTTGGTATTATCCGGAGCATTTCCCGGAGAGCTTTGATAAACTTGATAACCAGGTAACCAATTACGAAATATATCTCAGAGAACTGGATGACAAGAACATCCATTTTATTGATTTTAACGCTCATTTTTTGTCATTAAAGGATTCTTTAGACCACCTGGCATTTCCTAAAACGGGTATCCATTGGAGTAACTTTAGTTCTGCCCTAGCTCTCGATTCAATTCTCAGATACTCGAAAGACAGCTTTGACCTGGATGTGCCAGTTTATAAGATAACCAAGACGGATCAATTCTCGAACCGCATGCAAAAAGGTGACAAGGATTTGGAAAATATGATGAACACGCTGATTCGTCTGAAAAACAATCCAATGATATACCCAGAATTCGTAACCGAAAATGGGGATGAGAAGCCCAAACTTTTGATGATTTCAGATAGTTTTTTTCATACTATGGAGCATCATACCAAACACGTCTTTAACTATGAATTTTGGTATTATTATGATAAATATTGGGAAAAAGATCCCATTAATTCAGGCTCACTTAGTGAGCTAGAAGATTATTACCAAACCTTTGATTTGGTTGTTCTTATGTGTACTGAAGCCGGACTTAAAACATTTCCCTGGGGGTTTTTGGCAGATATGGAAGAAATTCCTCCAATGGCTAAACAAACATCAGTTCGCTTCTGATTTACCATTAACCCAGGTGATATCATCAAAAAAGTAAGTATGGTCTTCAACACTGCCTAAATCAAATATTATAACTATTCTGGCATAGTCAATAGTACCTCCGGCTTTATAATGGAATTCTAATTCTTCCCATTCATTGAGTTTTGTGACTTCTGCCAAGCCATATGCCTGTTGTGACCTGGGATCCGTCTCAAGTTTGACCTGAACTGTTCCCATTTTAGTAGTGGCAAAAACCTTCATCTTAAGATATCCACCATTGTAAAGGTTGACCTTTGGCTGGTTAATCATAGCAATTCCTGACCAACCAATCGAGTTTCCTTTTATCTTACTAATCCGACCGACTAAGAGACTGGTGTTTATTCCAGATTGGTCAGGATTTTCGAAAATCTCATATTCTGTTTGAAATTCAAAAAACTCAGGCAGGGTGGCATTGGTTTCAAAATCATAAATGAATTGAGCCCTCGAGCTTTGGGCAATTCCATCCGGAGCTATCATTACGAGATTCACCAAAAAAACCCATCCTATAACAAGCAACTTCATAACCGACTATTAGACAAGAAACGTACCAAATACCTGCAACAGCAAAAATAGACCTTTTAAAGTATTGCTAAATCACCAAGGTTACTTTCCACATGCTTGATGTACGATCATCTTCAATAAAAGATCTTAGATGACCCCAGATT
>JAJCYL010000096.1 GCA_029262955.1 Cytophagales bacterium
GTTCAGGTAGATGGTAATATTAAGCTACCTATAATCGATTTAGTCAAGCTGGAAGGGCTTACCATTCAGGAGGGCGAAGAGTTGTTAGAGGAACTTTATGATCAGTATTACATTGATTCATACGTCAAGCTCAGTTATAAAAGTAAAAGAGTTATAGTCTTAGGATCAACGGGTGGACAAGTTGTTCCATTGCCCCATGAGAACATGTCATTGATTGAAGTGATCGCATTAGCAGGCGGAGTGAACCAGGATGGGAAAGCACACAACATAAGATTGATACGAGGAGATTTGAATAACCCTTCGGTCTATTTAATTGATTTAGGTACAATTAATGGAATGAAGGCTTCAATTTTGAATGTTGAACCTGGTGATATTGTGTATATTGAACCAAGACGTAGAATTTTCTTCGAAGCCCTTAGTGATGTTACACCCATTTTGAGTTTGGTCACAAGCCTCGTAACTTTAGCTTTTGTTTTATCAAATCTATGATGGAGGGCAATTCTGATCCATATAGCCATCATTCACAAGAACAAGACGATCTTCTTAACAATGTTGATCTTGACAAGATAGGTATTGTTTTCAGGAAGAGTATTTTTTGGTTGTGCTTAATATTTATAGTTACCTGCTCATCTGCCTATCTCTATGTCCGTTACACAAAGCCTCTATTTGAGTCTGAGTCTACATTGAAATTAGATATCCAAAATGAGGCGAGCATTATTGGCATTAACAATCCTCTTGAAAACCCATCAATTGCCGGCTTGTCAGGCGAGATAGAATTACTCAAATCTGACTTATTCTTCGATCATGTTGTCAAAGCAATCAACTATGACGTATCATATTATTATTATGGTCAGATATTAACAGAAGAGCGCTACAGGAATTCTCCATTTATAGTTAGCTATAAGTTAAAAAACACCTCCTTTTTCGACCGACCCTTTGATATTGAAATCATTGACGAGAAATCTTTTGTGTTATCCTATGAATATGATGGTGTGAGCTTTAATGATCCTTATCAGTTTGGGAGTGAAATTCAGAATGAGTTATTCAATTTATTAATTGAAAAGACATCTGCATTTAGTAACTCTAATGGTGTGGGGAGGTATTATTTCACAGTTAATAGCAATGCAGCTCTAAACAACTACTTCAGAGAAAATATAATAGTAGAGCCACTCAACTTCAATGCAAAAACCATAAGGATTTCCTTAAGAGATCACAATAAATTCAAAGCGAGAGCTTTTGTAACGGCCATCGATACTATTTATTTGGCCTATACCAAAGAGCACAAAAACAAAGCGATTGAACAAAAAATAGACTTCCTCAATACTCAATTGGAAGAGACTAATTTGAGGCTTGAGAGTTATGAGGACTATTTTGAAAATTTTACAATTACACACAGGACCACTAGCTTAGAGAATGACCTCGGAGTTGCCATTTCTAGATTAGAGGCCCTGGATACTCAATATGTTGAGTTGAAGACCAGTCTATCTCATCTAGAATTGATCATTGGGCAAATCAAGGCAAGGCAACCAATGATTATCGGTCCTTTATCAATTTCATCTCTACCCAATTCATTGGCGGAATCTCTCACGGAATATAATGACTTGAGAAGTGAACGTGAAACAAAACTGGCCTCATATAATGAGAATACCTTTGTTATTCAACAGATTGATCAGAGATTGGGTAGCGTTGAAAATGAGGTGAAAAGGCTCTTCGATGAATACAAGAACATACTTGAGGATCAAATTGAAACTGTCGATTCGCGAAGAGCAATCCTTGAAAGCAGCTTTGTTCAATTGCCCTCAATGGGCACTGAATTTAGAAAGAACCGAAGATTTTACAATTTACAAGATGAAACCTATTTGCAACTTGTAAAAAGTAAATCTGAATTGGAAATAGCAAGGGCGGGAACGGTGACCAATTTTATTGTCTTATCTCCAGCGTCCGATCCTGCTGCACCGGTCGAGCCTCAAAAGTTATTAATCTATGGATTGGGTTTGGTAGCTGGTCTTGTTTTTGCAGTATTCTTCATTTTGATCCGTTATTTACTGCATAATAAAATCAACGGAATTAAAGAAATTGAACGATTGGTTAAGGCTCCGATCCTGGGGTCCATTCCTCAACATAATGGCAGTGAGACCATGGTTACCAGACTGGTAATTGATCAGAATCCTAAATCTGGTATTAGCGAGGCACTACGAGCTGTTCGAACTAATATGGAATTTCTTATTCCAAATGTAACAAAACGGGTGATATCCATTACCTCAACAATAAGTGGAGAAGGCAAGACATTTATATCCGTAAATCTAGGAGCCATACTGGCTTTATCGAATAAGAAAGTGGTGATTGTTGATCTCGACATGAGGAAGCCAAAGGTTCATCTCACCTTCGGTGATGACATTGGTGATTGTGGAGTGAGTACGATTCTTATTGGAAAAAACTCCATTGCGAATTGTGTGAGAGATACTGAGATAAAGGGGTTATCCTATATCACCTCTGGGCCGACTCCACCAAACCCATCAGAACTATTATTGGGTAATGAGTTTAATACATTTTTAGCGGATCTCAAGAAAAAGTTTGATGTGGTGATTTTAGATACTCCTCCGGTGGGGTTGGTAACTGATGGCGTTTTGGCCATGCAAAAATCAGACTTATCTATTTATGTATTTAGGGCAGACTATTCTCACAAATCATTCGTTAACAGCCTAAACAATCTGGTTAATACTAACCAATTTAAGAATCTATCCGTTCTGATCAATTCGGTTAAATATTCAAAGACCTATGGTTATGGTCATGGTTATGGATATGGAAGTGGATATTATGATGACCAAGAAACAAAGAATGGAAAGCTTTTTAAAATCCCTAAATCTTTAAGTCTAAATAAATGATCTGGCTTCTACGCTTTGAACATTTAATTCTTTATTTTAACTGGTAATTGAACAGACATTAATGGCAGAAGATTTCAAGAGAGATAGGTATTCGGAATTAATTCGAAAATTCGAAGCCCACCTCAGTGATAAAGAAAGCCACTACTTTGATTCTGAGGCTTTTGAGGAGATTATCAACTACTATTTAACTCAAGGAAAGCTGAATGAAGCCTTGCACGCCAGTGGCCTTTCAATTGATCAATTTCCATTTTCAGCTGAGTTAATGCTTCTTAGGGCCCAATTACTGAGTGACATGCACAAGAGTAATGAAGCCCTTAATTTGTTGGAGGATTTGTTGAGAATTCAGCCAAACGATCCTGAAGTTTTATGTATTAGAGGTAATGTGCATTTAGACCTTGAGCAGTATGATAGTGCAATTGTCGATTTTGAACAGGCACTGATATTAAGTTCAGAGCCTGATGAAATCAACTATAACATTGGTATCGCTTATCAGAGTAAGGGTGATTACAAAGCTGCAGTGGATTATTACAAAAATTCTATTAATACAAACCTACATCATGAGAATGCGCTATATGAATTAGCCTTTTGTCTTGAAGCGCTGGGGGAACTAGAAACCAGTTTATCTTATTATCAAAAATTTATCGATGAGGACCCATATTCTGAATTTGCCTGGTACAACTTGGGAATTGTACTTAGTAAGTTAGGCAGGTTTAAGGAGGGCATCGACGCTTATGAATATGCGATTGCTATAGATGATGATTTTAGTTCGGCTCATTTTAATATGGCAAATGCATTAATGAGTCTTGAAAGATACACGGAAGCGATTGATGCCTATAAGCGCACAATAAAAAAAGAAGGGACAAGCTCAGAATCATACTATTGCATAGCAGAAGCTTATGAGAAATTAGAGCAATATGAACTGGCTATTAGATACTTCAGGAAATCGGCCAAAATTGATCCGTTTTACGGTGAAGCCTGGTTTGGTATTGGCTATTGCCTATCCATGCAAGAGAAATATCATGAAGCCATTCATTTCATTAACAAGGCTTTAAAATTCAGCATTGAGAATGCCGAATACTGGTTAGCGTTGGCAATTTCTGAATTCAAAGTTGGCAATTTGGTTTCTGCACAAGATGCTTTTGAGGAAGCCAGCCAGCTTGACCCTACTAATGCTGAAATATGGCTTGAGTGGTCGTGGATATATTATGAACAAGGTAATTATCATAGAGCGACTGAACTGGTATTAAATGGCATTGAAGAGTGTGCGGAAGACTCTAACCTTTATTATCGCATTACCGCCTACTTAATTACCGATGGTAAATACAAACAGGCCTTTAACTTTTTAGAAAATGCTTTAGTTTTGGACTTTGAAAATCATACAGTCTTGTTTGAGTTTTTCCCCAAACTTGAGACCCAAAAAGCATTATTCAGAATCATCGATCAATACAGAAAAAAGAATTCTAAATGAATTATGAGCTCACCGACCTTCCTGAGAGGACCAGAAAACCTCGGCAGGAAGGGTTTACTATGGCCATGGATAAAGGCCTTAGCCTTCGAGAAGTGGAGGACTTCATAGATGTCGCAAGTCAGTATACAGATATAGTTAAGCTTGGCTGGGCAACATCATATGTGACTCCAAAGCTTCATGAAAAAATTGAACTCTATAGATCCGCTAACATTCCTGTTTATCTGGGAGGAACTTTGTTTGAAGCGTTTATCATAAGAGATCAATTGGATGATTATCGGAAAGTTCTGGATAAATACAAACTGGAGTATGCTGAAGTATCTGACGGGTCAATTGAGATCGATCATGGCAAAAAGTGTGAAATAATTAGGACACTATGTGACCAGGTTACTGTATTGTCAGAAGTGGGTTCTAAGGATGCTGAAAAAATAATTCCACCTTATCAGTGGATTGAGTTAATGCAAACAGAACTTGAAGCTGGTGCCTGGAAAGTAATTGGTGAAGCTCGAGAATCAGGCAATGTGGGATTATTTAGGCCAACTGGCGAAGTGCGTTCGGGCTTGGTTCAGGAGATTTTAACTCAAATTCCAAATGATAAAATTATATGGGAAGCACCTCAGAAGGAACAACAAGTCTGGTTTGTAAAGCTGTGTGGTGCCAATGTTAATTTGGGCAATATTGCTCCCAGTGAGATGATTTCGCTGGAGACAGTTCGACTTGGTTTGAGAGGAGATACCTTTCATCTTTTTCTAAAAAATTGATCGGTTTCAAATTGTGAGAACCTTTAAGGATTGGGTACTACTTTATTTCAAGGGAGTTGGGATGGGAGGTGCAGATGTAGTTCCCGGAGTTTCAGGTGGAACCATTGCATTTATCACCGGCATATATGAAGAATTAATAGACTCCATCAAACTTCTTGATCTCAAGGCCATAGGATTATTATTTCAATTTCGTTTAAGAGATTTCTGGTCGGCAATCAATGGCTCTTTCTTATTGGTATTAGTACTTGGCATTGGTACAAGCATTTTGTCATTGGCGAAACTGATCACTTATTTGCTTAATGCATTTCCCATTCAAGTTTGGTCCTTTTTTTTCGGATTAATAATTATTTCGGCTCTTTCCGTCGGGACTCAAATAAGGAATAAAAATTGGATCGCTATTATTTCTGGAATCATAGGTATTTTCATCGCATACGGAATTACCT
>JAJCYL010000097.1 GCA_029262955.1 Cytophagales bacterium
CCTTACCCATAAAAATGGCTTCACTTCCGTATAAGGATTCTCTTCATCATTGGCGTGAAAATGTTCGGTGTCCTTTCCAATAAAGCCTGACCTGATACTCTTATAGTGTTTCTTCTTTTCTTCAGGAGTTATAGAACCCCTCAGTTCCATATCCCACGGATCATCGTTCATGGTTGGATAATCCTTGATATGTTCCACTATTCTTCCCCTTTCGAGCACCAGGGTTTTCAATCCTTTCTCACAAAGTTCTTTGGCGGCCCATCCTCCACTTATACCAGAACCAATGACGATGGCATCGTAGGTCATTTGCTCTTTTGCGTCAACATTAAAATTGGCCATGTGTATTTATTATGATTAACTATTACTTCCCATAAAGTGTAAAAATAATTCATAACCTGCTACTAAATGAATTTAAAAAGGCTTTATACCTACCATTCAAATAATCACCTCCCTTAAGGATGCCTGTTCCATTATCAACTTAAACTCATTATAATTACAGGCACAATCCATCCTGAATATATGCGGTTAACCAATAGTAAGGTCCTTTCGCCTCTGATTTTTGCAGGGCTGTCCTTCACATTTCCTCAACTTATGATAGCCCAAACATCTCCTTTCATTTTCAGATACGACATGGGCATATCAGAACCTCGATTTACCCTCGGTACTGAGAAAAACCGCACTTCATCGATAAGCACTGGTGACATTGATGGAGATGGAGATATGGATGTGGTGGTGGCAAATGGCAGACACTGGGTTCAACCCAATGAAATATACCTCAATACCAAAGGGCGATTCACCACATTTTATCAATTAGGAAATAGACATTCTACGAGCTATGCAGCAGAATTGGCAGATATGGATAATGATGGTGACCTGGACATCGTTGAAGGGAATGAATTGGCACCACACCGTCTCTACCTCAATGATGGTCTCGGAAATTTTAAGCTTCATTCAGCAATAGGAACAGAGACTTCTACCAGAAATATCATCCTTAAAGATGTAGATAGGGATGGGTTTAATGACGTAGTGATATGTAATAGAGGACATCGGAATATAATATGCTTCAATGGTGAAGGTTTTAACTTTCAATGTGTCGAAATTGAAACTACTCAAAACGCCACCATTGATATCGAAGTAGCGGATTTGAACAATGACGGTTTGCTTGATTTAATCTTAGCCAACCGAGATAAAGTACCCAATGCCATCTTGATCAACAAAGGGAATAGAAAATTCGAAAAACTGATGGACTTTGGAGTCGGCACATTTGAAACAAGATCTATTGCTGTGGCAGATATCAATAAAGATGATTTCCAGGACATCATTACAGCCAATATAAATGGCGCAAATGCCGTCTACCTGGGAGACAAGGAATTAACCTTTAAAAAAGTGCTTCGTTTTGGTGATGAGAAAGAGGATACCTATTGTGTTGACACCTCTGATTTCAACCAGGATGGCTTGATTGACATCACCGTTGGTAATTACAAATCACCAAGTGCGGTATTTCTGAATTCTAAAGACGGTTCATTTGAACGGATAAACCTTTCTGAGCACGCTTTTAAGACGTACGACATCAAAGTTGGAGATATCAACCAGGATGGTTGGCCGGATGTCCTGTTGGCTAACTCAGATGAGTACAACTTCTACATGTTGAATAACTTTAAGGCTTTGGCAGACTAGTCCATCTGAAGAAATTGGAGTACAAAATTGACAAAATAGCCAAAGCTGAATATCCCGAGGTTGTTGGTGTTTGAAGGAATTTACTCCAGGCGATCGAGTTGTTTCTTGAACTTAAAAGTGGGGTAACCAAATTCTTCTGTTTGATTTATTAACCTGAATCCACTCTGATTCATCACTTTTATAAATTCATGATAATGTGCTCTTGGGCTGCTACAGGTCTTATCTTCACACGGCTTATCTCTTCCATCAAAGACAAACCCGTCTCTAATAGCTAAAATTCCATCATCTTTCAAACTTCTTTTGATATCTACCATGATAGCAGCAGGATCATCCAAAACGTGATAGGTAGCATTTGAATAGATCACGTCGAATGTGTTACTGGGCAAATTTGTCTCAGTCGCAGTACCAATTACAATGTTAAATTGGTTGGTATCCGTAATTTTTCCTTTTCTGAATTTGGAGTAATAAGTCAATACGCGACTCAGATTGTTTTCATTCAAACATTACTTGTCTATATCCTGTAAATAGAAACTGACGCTATATAAATATACCGCCATGGCCCCATTATAGTAGCCGCTGGAAGCACCGACTTCTGCGAACACCGTACCCGGTTTTATATCTAAGTAGTAGTTAAGTCTTTCAAAGGTGTCAATGTATTTCTTCTTTAAGACTGGCCCACAGTCATAAGGTCTTGAACGCTGTCCGTTGGCGTTCAAATAGATCATGCCAAGTATCATTAGTAGCAAGCAAGTCTTACTAACTAATCTCAATTGGAAACTGCTTCCTTTTAGCTTATCTATGAGCGTCATATTGAAAAGCCTTTATACATTTCTGCAAACTCTCAACCTCAACACTAGTTAGCCTGTCAGTTTGAGCTATTGCTATCGCCTCCTTTAATTGTTGCTCAGTTCTAATTC
>JAJCYL010000098.1 GCA_029262955.1 Cytophagales bacterium
GTCGGTACTTAAAAGACCGGGGTATTCTGCCTGATCTAATGTTGTCGAGCCCTGCCAATAGAGCCATTTCTACAGCGCAATTCATTTCGACAGAGATTGGCTATGTAAGAGAGATTGTTACTGACAAACAAATATATGATGCTTCTGGACGTATCTTGTTGAGTATACTTAGAGATCAGAGCAGTTTGTTGGGCACTGTTATGATGTTTGGTCACAACCCGGCTTTCACTGATTTTGCCAATAGTTTATCAAATAGTCAGATTGATAACATTCCGACATGTGGAGTATGTCAGATAGATTTTCCAATAAATAAATGGAGCAATGTCGATTTTGGCTCTGGCGAAATGATCTTTTTTCAATATCCAAAGGGACTTTCTTAACACGCAGTTTATCTTTGCCATGTCCTGGGACCAAATCCAGGATTATTGATTATTGACCAATGAACACTGACTTTGTTGAAGAACTGAAGTGGAGAGGCATGCTTCACGATATGATGCCGGGTACTGATGAGCAGCTAAAAAAGGAAATCACTTCGGGTTACATAGGGTTTGACCCAACGGCAAACTCTCTACACATTGGTAATCTCGTTCAAATCATGATCCTGGTACATTTCCAAAGAGCTGGTCATAAGCCTGTGGCGTTGGTTGGCGGTGCAACCGGAATGGTGGGTGACCCTTCAGGTAAATCTGCCGAAAGGAACCTTCTCTCGGTTGAGATACTTAATCATAACCTCAGTTGTGTAAAGAAGCAATTGGAAAAATTTCTTGACTTTGATTGCGGAGATAATTCAGCTGAAATAGTTAACAACTACGATTGGTTCAAAGATTTTAAGTTCCTGGATTTTATCAGGGAGGTAGGAAAACACATCACTGTGAGTTACATGCTGGCGAAAGATTCAGTGCAGAAAAGACTTGAATCGGGGCTTTCATTTACTGAGTTTTCTTATCAGCTGGTGCAGGGATATGATTTTTATGTACTTAACCGTGATAACAACTGCAAGATTCAGATGGGGGGGTCTGATCAATGGGGAAACATTGTTACCGGTACCGAATTAATCCGTAGAAAGGGCGGAGGAGAGGCGTTTGCTTTAACAACCCCTTTGATAACAAAAGCAGATGGTACCAAATTCGGTAAGACAGAAGGGGGCAATGTTTGGCTTGATGCAAAAAGAACTTCTCCATACAAATTTTATCAGTATTGGATCAATGCATCTGACGAGGATGTTAAAAACTACATTCGAATATTTACCACTAAGTCAAAGGACGAGATTGAGGTTTTGGAAAAGGAACATGATGGTGCTCCACATCTAAGAATTCTTCAGAAATCACTTGGCGAGGACATAACGATAAGGGTACATGGTAAAGAAGAGCTTGACAATGCTATATCAGCGTCTCAGATACTTTTCGGAAAATCTGTAAAAGAGGAATTAGAAACTTTAAATGAGGATACTTTATTGAGTGTTTTAGAAGGTGTTCCTCAAGTGAGCCTGAGCCATGACCAGTTAAGAAATGTGGAGAATGTAACAGATCTCTTATCAACTTCAACCAGTGGTGAGATATTTCAATCGAAAGGTGAAGCTAGAAAAATGATTCAGGGTGGTGGTGTAAGCATTAACAAAGAGAAGTTGAAATCTTTTGACCAGGCGGTTGATTTCACTCTTTTACACGATAAATATTTACTGATACAAAAGGGTAAGAAAAACTACTACTTGCTCAGCGTGAGTTAATTTTTGCTGGCATTTGCAATATTTTTAGAGAACAAATTACCGGGTAAGTAGTATTCAACTTTGACTGCAAAGTTCATATAAGTGTCATTATTACTTGCCTCCCCGCGTGGCTGACCAACAACCAATTGGTCATAGAACTCTTGATTTAGAATGTCGACCTCACCTCGCCTATTGGAGAGTATCCCTGCAAGTTCACTTTCGAATGAACTGACGAATACAGTCGACACATCATCAATATGATCTTCAAAGGTGAAGCGATAACTGCCCTCAACAATTAAATTAACAAACTGACTGATTTTAAATTTTACTCCGATCCCCACCGGGAGTACCATTGCGATCGGACCGTAATCAATCCCCTCGGTTTTCAACCCTCTAAGTTTATGACTTGAACCACCGAAGTCTGTCTTTGGATTCATAGTGGTCAATCCGATTCCGGCCACAATGAACGGTTCCATGGAGCGCCTTTTGTGGTATATGTCATTATATGGGAAAATATAATATTGCAACTGGAAGTTTGCTTCGAAATTTGTAGACCTGAAGGAGAGATTCCTTTGTTGAAAAAAAGAGCTATCGGGAGCATCTGAATCCCTGCCTCCAATTTTGTAAAGAATGAATTCCGTTCTTGCGCTGATGTGATTGAGCAACCTGGCCTCTAACCCAATATTGTAATGGGACAGTCCCTCTTCCAATTGGAAGCGATGGTTTAGCTCTCCAAAATAAGCACTTTGGCCTATTCCTACATTTACTGTGAAATACCTGTCATTGTATTGATTGCTCAGGAAACTTTGGCTATATCCAACACTGGACATGAAGATCAAAAAACATATAATACGATACCTCTTTGCCATTTCTATTTCTCTGTGCTTAAAGTTATAGATATGAAAAATGGAAAAAAACATCATTATCTGTTAATTTATACTCCCGAACTGCGATAGTGGCTGTACAAAACATCAAATTCTTTGAAAAAGATAAATACGAATATGGTATTTTTTTATTCGTTATAGCTATCGGTACAGTACTGGGTACGTTCAGCATAGCTATTGATTTTATAGTACCATCACCCCAAAACTCAATGTTAGACACCTTTGGGTTCATATACTTTGGGGCCATTTTCATAATTACAAAAATTAAACGTGTCTATAAGCCGTTTATATATCCCACATTAATAATTCTTTTTCTGATTAGTCCGGCCTATTGGATTGAGAGTGGCGGACTTTCAATAATTGGTGTGTTGGTCTACATAGCTGCAATAGTGATGTGTATTTTCATTGCACCTTTAAATGTTAGAAGGTATGTGATGTTCTCTTTCCTTGCAGTCACCCTTTTATACCCCACAATCGATTTAGTGAGAAACTGGTCGCAACCTGATTTCGAACATTCAATTGCAAGCACCTATTTGTACTTTGTTTTTATTTCAATAGGTATACAATATGCCACTGCCTTTATTAAAAATAATTTCGATTCTGAAAGGATGAATATCAAAAAGTTTGGTCAGAGCTTAGAGGAGCTTCATAGATTGAATATGACAGAATGGCCTGGCTTGAAGGAAACATTTGTGGACTACATCAAGACTGGTTGTAAGTTATTAGGTGCAAACAAGGCAATGATTACTAAAAAGGAGTGGAACAAATGGAGAGTATTGGAAGTAGCCGGATTCAAGTGGAGCCATGACTTAGAAGAATTCAATAAGTACTATAAAACTGAATTGGGAGAGATAGATACTGGAACTACAATTTCAGGAAATGACAAATTGATATTCGACGAAAAAGTAGGCTCAATAATGGTCGTTCCTATTTTGATAGAAGGATCATTCTATGGCCATTTCGTTTATGGTTGGCAGGAAGCTAAAGAAGTTCAGGATTATGAGTTAGAATTTGCGGAATTAATGGCTCAGAACCTGGGCTACTTCATTGCAAGAGAAAATAGGAGTGAGGAAGAAAAAGTAACCAAAGAAGCCTTGAATATGAGTGAGTTGAGGTTTCGGAGGGTTTTCGAAAATACAATTGCGGGTATTGCAGTGGCTGATCTCAATGGAAATTTCATAATGGTTAATCCTGCATTTAGGAAGATGTTGGGATATAGCGAAGATGAATTATTACAGATGAACTTCAGTCAAACAGGACATCCTGAGGATCTCGATGAAGATATTATACAATTTGGGAGACTGATCAAAGGAGAAATTGACGGGTACCAAATAGAAAAAAGAAATGTGCGAAAAGATGGAACAATTCTCAATATCTCCCTAACCGTTTCTTTGATCAAGGATACCAAAGGTACACCCATCTATGGCATTGGTATTATCGAAGATATTTCGCAACGAAAAAAGAGTGAACAGGAGATACATGACCTAAATAAAGAATTAGAAATATCAATTCAGCGGCTAGAAGGAACGAACCGGGAGCTTGAATCCTTTAGTTATTCAGTTTCTCATGATTTAAGAGCCCCACTGAGAGCAATCAATGGGTTTTCTAAAATTCTAGTAGACGAATACAGTAAAAGTATCGATGACGAGGGCAAGCGGTTAATTGACGTGGTAGCGGCAAATGCCAAGAAAATGAGCCTTTTGATCGACGACCTTCTACGGTTCTCTAAATTGAATAGACAATCCCAGAAAATAGAAACTGTGGATTTGAATTTAGTAATTGGAGAGATTATTCAAGATGTTCAGCTACAATACACCACCGAAGGTATTATTAAGATTCCCGAGCCATTGCCATCTGTTAAGGCTGACAAGGCATTATTAAGACAGGCACTGATCAATATTATTTCCAATGCGCTTAAGTTTAGTTCGAAAATGGAAAAATCTGAGGTTGTAATTAGGGCAAAAAAAAGTGGCAGGAAAACTTCGATTGTCATTGAGGACAATGGTGTAGGTTTTGAAATGAAATATCATGATAAATTGTTCCAGGTTTTCCAAAGGCTTCATTCTGACAGAGAGTTTAAAGGAACGGGTGTTGGGCTTGCCATCGTTGAGAGAATTATTAACAGACATGGTGGTAAAGTGTGGGCTGAAAGTAAACCGGGTGAAGGGGCAAAATTCACCCTTGAACTTCCAAACTAGTGCATTCAGGTATTAGCCAGTATTCAAATAGACATTATTGAATTAATTTAAGAGTTAAGTTGGCGAAATTAGGAGTAGATTGTCTGATCCAGGTAACTATTAAATGTTAACTCTTGGAGAAATTAAGAATATTACTGTTAGAAGATGTCGTAGCTGATGCTGAGTTAGCACTTTATTCCATTAAGAAAGAAGGTATCGATCATGTACATGTTCGTGTAGATAACCTGAAAGATTTTAAGAATGAACTGATCAGTTTTCGGCCCAACGTTATCTTATCGGATTACAATTTACCAACCTGTACCGCGCTAGATGCTTTTGAACTGGTGGCCGATACAGTCCCATTTATTATTTTATCAGGTGCAATTGGAGAAGAAAAGGCCGTGGAAGCACTAAGAAGAGGTGCAACGGACTATGTCTCCAAAGATAGCCTAAGTCGCTTGTCTCATGTCCTGGAACGGGCAATGAAGGAGCAGGTAATGAGGAAAGAAAAACTCGAAACGGAAAAACAACTGGTTGTCAGTAAAGAACGTCTTGAGCTGGCCTTAATTGGTGCAGCACTTGGAACCTGGGATTGGGATTTGAAAACCAATAAGATCATTTTTAATAGACGAGCCATGGAGATTTTTAATATCTCAGAACAGGTTGGAATCGAGTTTGGGTTACGTACTCTTTACAAAGTTATACACCAGGACAGCCTGATTGAGGGAATTAAATCCTTACGGGCCCACTCCATGGGACAGAGCCCATTTTTTGAATGCGAACTTAGGGTAAAAGGAGAAAGAGATCAATGGAAATGGATTTCGGCGAAGGGTAAGATAAATAGATCAGTTGGAGAGGAAGGTGTCCTAAGAGCTTCTGGTACGCTGCACGATATTGATACCGCGAAGACGCAGCAGGAAAAATTAGTTCGAAGTCAGCAGTTGTTGCACGAGGCTCAGGAAATTGCAGGTATTGGTAGTTTCGAATGGACTTTAATGGATGGGTTTACGTACTGTTCCAGAGCTTTTAGGGAAATCTTTGAAATTGAGGAAACAGATCTTAAAAATCATAGAGATTTCTATTACAATCATGTTCATTCCGAAGACAGGGAGTATGTTTTAGCTGTATTTCTAAAAGACAGAAAAGGGAGGCAAGATTTCGATCTGGAACATCGCATTGTGGTGAGTTCTAACATGCAGAAAGTAATTAGAAGCCGAGGGCAGTTGTTTTTTAATGATACTGAGAAAATTGTAAGGGTTGTTGGAACTGTTTTGGATATTACAGAACAAAAGGAGACCCAAAGAGCTTTATACCGTGGGCAGGAATTGGAACGACATCGG
>JAJCYL010000099.1 GCA_029262955.1 Cytophagales bacterium
TGTGATGGTGAGTATGGCCACCGAGGGTGAATGGCTGAGAGAGTTTTTGATGGAGCACAACATGGACAGATTTCTTCAAACCAAAGAGGGTCATGGGGGAAGTCTCTTGTTGACACCGCTATTTTTTTACATAATGATGATGCCCTTGAGTGTCTTTTTAGTACCGGCTGTTATTGATTTCATTAGGAAGCCACAAGGCGAACTTACTGGATTTTGCCTAATTACTATTTCGGTAATCATACTGATCTTCTCTATTTCATCAACCAAACTTCCCAATTACGTCTCTCCGGCATTACCTTTTGGGGCTATTGTCGTTGGTCAGTATATCTCCAACTTGAACACTGTTAATAAGTCAACCTGCTTGTGGTTATTAATTCTATTAGTAATTAGCCTGGCAGTTCCAATCGCTATTTCTCAAGCCGCCTTAGAGGTTGTTCTCCCTTCTGATTGGCTTTTGACAATTGGTTTTCCTCTTGGTGTACTCACAGGAATATTTTTCATTTGGAAGCAAAGGCTGCTGGCTGGAGTTACTTCTATTATGCTTTCACTGGTGGTAACAGTGGTGGTATTGTTTTATACGATGGTTCCAAGAATTGATAAGCAAAATCCAGTACAGATGTCAATACAAAGTATAGATGCAGAAGGGAATTTTGCAGCTTATTACATTTTTAATCCAGCCTTTAGTTTTTATTTAAAGAAAGAAATTAAGGTCTTTGAAGAGGTTAGTGAATTGGAAGCATTCATTTATCAAAATGAGCGTGTTACGGTGTTTACCAGGTCGAGTGTATTAGATGATCTTAAACAATTGCCATTAAACACCATACTTACAGCCAAGGATCTGTTTGAGAAAACAAAGACGGTCGTCTTACAAGAAAAGTAGCTAACCTAAAAGCCCCCGGTCAAAATTGGGGTTTTCGAAAAACTTCACTTTCCTGATCAATAGTAAGACCACCAGAGTGATCGTGATACCAAGAATAGCGCCGGCTACGGTGTCACTCAGAAAATGTAGTGACAGATAAATACGAGAAATTGCCACCAAAAACGCAAAAATAAAAAGGGCCAGGTGGTGCCTCTTTTTCGCTGAAACAATCGAGAAAAAGGTGGCAATCCCAAATGCAGTTATGGTGTGTCCGGAGGGGAAACTTCGTAAATACAGGGCTGGAACTCCTTCAACAAGATTGAGGTCGATGTCTTCAAAGTATGCGATTGGTCTTTTTATATTTGGAAAGAAAACTGTCTTGAATAGAAGAGAAGCAAGCCCTTGAAAGGCCGAGATTATTACAACTGTGATGGATAATCTATAGCTCCATAGAGCTGTCAATACTGTTGCCAGCAATAAGATCCATCCACTCCCTAAAAATGTATAATACTTAAAAAAAATATCCAGTGGACCATTGTGCAGGTCATTCAGAGCTAAGACAGTAACCCCCTTTTCGCTAGTCAGGAGAATGATTGTACTAGAAATTACGAAAGCAATTGATAGGCTTAGAAATAATCTAGGAAAAGGTTGGTTTGGCCGACTCATCTTATTGCAAGTAAGTCGCAAGAACTTCAGCCCACAATTTGTACCCTTTGTTATTCATGTGCAGCCTTTTGAGCATGTCCTAGGGTTTTTGTGGAAAAATAAGCGTTCTCATAGATCATAACAAACAATGAGCTGGGTCATGACTTAATTCCAGATATCTATGCAATTAGTAAAATAAACCCAGAATACGATGCTCGGATATGACATTAATTACCAATATCGCCCGGACCACAAACCAAAAACTTCAATAAAAAGGATTGTGGTGCCTTTCAATTTTACTAACAGTGCATATGTCGGTTTAAAATACGCAACAGGTTTTGCTAATTTGATCAATGCCGAGATGATTATTCTCAACTGCTTTCAAAATACAGCCTTGGGATCAAATTCAACCACTGATATTGCATATAGTACTGAAACCTCAGAGCGAAGAGATGAGATAGTTAAGGAAGTTCCAGGGATACTAGATGTTAGTACAACGATGTTGGTGGAGCATGCTTTCTTACCAGAAATGCTAAAAGAATTGTGCGATAGCAGGAAAGTTGATATGGTAATTATGGGAACCGAAATTTCGGGTGACCGACAAAAAATGTTTGGAACAAATGCCTCTTCTCTAATTAGACTTATAAATGTTCCATTGGTTATTATTCCAGATGACTTGGACATCATGAAACTTGATGATATCATGTTTGCCGTTGATTTCAAAGAGTTTAAAGACCTTAAAAGTGTTGAGACATTGAAGATGTTCGCACAGGTCTTCAATGCAAGAATTCATATTGTACATGTTTCCAGTCAAGATATAAATGCTAATCAGGTTGAAAAGGAGGTTGTTTTGGATAATTGTTTTGATGGTGTAGAGCATAAGTTCTATGATTACAACTACCCTGATATACACAACGGATTAAAGAATTTCTCTAAGATCCAACCTGTAGATCTTATTGCTATGACTCCACGAAAACATGGTTTTATTGAAAGTATGTATAAACCTAGTGAGACAAAGAGAATGGCGTTGGATACTAAGATTCCTCTACTCGTCTTTAACTCTTAATTTAATATACTAATATAATTAGTATTAATGTCTAATGTAATTATATTTAGCTATTATAATTAGTTAAATATGAGCTATGTATGCAGTCGTAGACATTGGAGATGGTCACAATCACAGAATTACAGAAGTTGCCATTTACCGAACAGACGGTCGACAAGAAATTGATCACTTTACCTCTTTGGTTAACCCGTGCAAATCGATTCCATATTTCATAACCAAATTAACGGGCATTTCGGACCAGATGGTGGCCACAGCACCTCCTTTTTACGAAATAGCGGAGAAAGTCATCGAATATACTGAGGGATGCACATTTGTGGCTCATAATGTCAACTTCGACTATAGTATTATAAAGAATGAGTTCAAGAAATTGGGATATAATTTCTTTCAAAACAGGTTATGCACCGCCAATATGGGGCGAAGATTGGTCAAAGGATTGCCCTCATATTCACTTGGTGCATTATGTAAACATTTTGGGATTGAAATTAAACATAGGCACCGAGCATATGGCGATGCTGCTGCGACATTAATATTATTCAACAAACTACTTGCAATAAAGGAGGAGGAGGAAACATTTATTAAAAAGAATCTGCCTCCCAATTTATCGGCTGAACAACTTGATGTTATTCCGGAATCTACCGGAGTCTATTATATGATGGACAAAAGAGATGAAGTGATTTATATAGGAAAGAGCAAAAATATAAGGAATCGTGTACTCGATCATTTCAGGAATTATCAATCGATGAAGAGTGTTGAGATGACCACGCAGGTTGCAGAGATTAAGTATACGCTAACTGGCTCTGAACTGATCGCATTATTACTCGAGTCCCAGGAAATTAAATCACATCAGCCAAGGTATAATAGAGCTCTGCGAAGGAAGGTACTTCCCTGGGGTCTCTATCAAAAGAATGACAATGGATACATAAGACTCACCATCAATAAAATCAAGCCGGAAAAGGAATCGATTATGCAGTTCCGAACTAAGCAATCGGCAAAAGGTTTTCTTCAAAGGCTATGCAAAGAACATAGACTTTGTCAAACATTTTGCGGATTATACCGGAATTTGAGTAAAAACTGCTTACTATATCAAATGAACCTTTGTGAGGGTGCCTGCGAAGAGAAAGAACCTCCCGAGGTCTACAATCAACGGGTATTGGAGGTGTTAGATTTAGCTCAAAATGAGGAGAGCTATATCATCATTGATGAGGGCAAAGATAACTATCAGAAAAGTGTTGTATTAGTCGAAAACGGCGTTTACAAAGGATTTGGATATATGGATGAATACTTGCTTAATTGGGGCATAGATACCATTAGAGAACACATGAGTTACACTGAGGACCACAAAGACATCTACACTATTATACGAGGATATTTAAGAAAGCACAAAGTGGACAAAGTAGTACCCCTCAGAGGTGGATTTATAATGAATTGACTTAAAATATATTAGCCAGTTTCATGGCAATACCCATATCACCATCAATCTTTAGGCGACCCATCATATAAGCACCCATAGCATTCATTTCACCATTCATTAATTTAATGAAATTCTCAGTGCTCATTTTTACGGTACATTGAGCAGAAGTGTCTTCATTTGAGACAACCGCTGGAGTTACCGAGTCATCAAGCAGTATTACACCTCCATCGTCAAACACGAACTTTATTGTTGAGCCAATTTTTCCTCCATGGCTTTCACTTAATTCTTTTACTTTTTGAGTAATATCTTCTAATGTCATTACTTCTTTTGGTGCCTTGCCCCAAAGAAAGGAAAAATAAGGAGGACTTCAAACCTGGAAAGAGAGACAATGGATTTAGTCCAGAGAGGAACTAACCGGCATTTCAATTTTGCTCTTCACCATACGGATCTCGTCTGAAGAGCAGAGACCAGAATCTGATAGAAGAGTAAGGATATAGACTGCGAAATATTGATCGATTTCAATTTTCTCAATTCTAGAAACATTATCAATAATCAAAGTCTTGTCATCGTACATGTCTTTGCTAAATCCAAATATGCTGGGGATATTGTATTCAATGCCAAATCTCAAAAAACGGATCTCGATTTCGTCGATATCCAACTCGACGGCTTTGGTTATCATTCGTCGATACCTTTTAAGATAAAGCAATTTTTCGATAGGATTCCATTCTTCCTGCGCCTTAAGTGCTTCAGCCGCAGCCTTATAGGCTAATTCAATAGGAGTAGGGTCTTTTATTTTGTCCATTTCAACAATAAATGGAGAAATAAGAGAGGCGTCCATCACTGCACTATGAAAGATTTTCCTAAGAGTCGAAACAGGAACAGTTTCTCCCCAGGATGAGCTTGCGGTTATAATTACAAGGAATAAAGTGATAATGGCCTTCATTTGAAAAACAATCAGACTAAAGACGTATTTTAATGCCTAATGGTTGCTGTATCAACAACAATCTTTTAAAAAAGATTCAATTTTTTTGAGGAGTTAAACAGTTTCATAAATCTTGGATGAACTCTGTTAATTTTGTTCCCATGTCAGGAGTAAAAGAAACTAATTATCACTTTCCAGGACAGGAAAGTAAGTATAAGGGAAAGGTCAGAGATGTCTACAAAATTAATGGCAAGTTAGTTATGGTTGCCACTGATAGAATCTCTGCCTTTGATGTCGTACTTCCAAGAGCAATTCCTTGCAAGGGTCAGGTATTGAATCAGGTGGCCGCTAAATTTTTAGAGAAGACAAAAGACCTAGTTCCCAATTGGGTAGAAGATGTACCTGATCCAAATGTTACTGTTGGCATTGCTTGCGAGCCCTTTCCGGTAGAAATGGTTATTCGAGGGTATGTTACTGGTCATGCATGGAGAGAATACAATGATGGAAAAAGAGTTTTATGCGGTGTGCCATTGCCAGAAGGCCTTAAGGAGCATGACCGATTACCTGAGCCAATTATCACTCCATCAACCAAAGCTCAGCAAGGGCATGACGAGGATATTTCCAGAGAAGATATTTTAAACGGCAGACTGATTTCTCAAGAGGATTATGAACAGATAGAGTCTTTCACCTATAAATTATTCCAACGTGGAACCGAAGAGGCCGCAAGTAGAGGGCTCATCTTAGTAGATACCAAATACGAGTTTGGAAAAGTCAATGATAAGATATACTTAATCGACGAGGTTCATACTCCGGATTCTTCCCGTTACTTCTATGCTGACGTTTATGAAGAAAATCAAAAAAACGGAATTCAGCAGAAGCAACTTTCAAAGGAATTTGTAAGGCAATGGCTTATAGAAAATGGCTTTCAAGGCAAGGATGGGCAACAAGTTCCGGAAATGACTGACGAGATAGTCAATTCAATTACTGATCGTTACATTGAACTTTATGAGCATGTTACCGGTGAAAAGTTTGTCAAACATTTGGATATTGACCCATTGAAGAGGATCGAGGAGAACATCACTAAATACTTAAATTCACATTAGCAGTTATATTCGTTAGAGAGGGCAATTTTCGTAGTTTAGGGTTAATTTTCCGCTAAATTAAATACAGCCGTAATTGAACTATACATGAAGTATTCGATAGATAAAAAAGAGAAATACAGTGTTATTAAAGTTGATGAGGAAAAGCTTGATTCTACCAAGGCACCTGATTTTAAGTCCAGATTTGTCACCTTGCAAGCTGAAGGAGTTAAAAACCTTATCGTCGATCTTTCGCCGGTAAAGTATATTGATTCATCCGGATTGAGTGCTCTTTTGGTGGGAAATCGTTTGTTTTCGGAAAGTGGTGGTAGTTTCGTTTTAGCTGGTGTAAATGATCACGTAATGAAACTGGTAAGTATTTCACAACTCGATAAAGTCCTGGATATTTTACCCACCATTGAGGAGGCTGTTGATACCGTTTTTATGAATGAACTCAATAATGATTTAGGTTCAGGAGAAGCGGGTTAATATCAATTTTGACCTTTCGGCTTAAAATACTGGGTTCAAACGCCGCCGCTCCGGCTCATAACCGCAATCAGACTTCTCAATTATT
>JAJCYL010000100.1 GCA_029262955.1 Cytophagales bacterium
ATCCCCCTACGACATTCACTGTGGCCAGGGCTATTCCAAAAAAGCCTAAAATCAGTACAAAGTAGTTTCCCGGATCCGCCTGGCGCATTAAAATAATTGCACCGATAACCACTACACCACTAATCGCATTCGCCCCAGACATGAGAGGTGTATGTAGTACTGTTGGCACCTTTGAAATGACTTCCGTTCCAAGCAAAACGGCCAGTACCAATATGTATATCATTGGAAGGTTTTCACTCAGAAATTGTATAATCTGATCCATGATTAGTTCGTGTTGTACTTAACTTGCCCTTCAAGTGTCAGACAAGTGGACTTCAAAATTTCGTTTTCCATGTCAAGATTTAATTCACCGTCCTTGATCATTACCTTGAGAAAATTGTAAATATTCTTACTGTACAGTTGACTTGCATGTATAGGTGCTGAAGTATGCAGTTCGGAGTTGCCAATAATGGTAACTCCATATTCAACAATTGTCTTGCCATTTTGGGTGAGCTCGCAATTGCCACCAGTGGATGCTGCCAGGTCAACAATTATTGAGCCCTCTTTCATTTCATTAACCGCCTCCCTGGTAAGTAATTTTGGTGCTGGCTTACCTCTCAGCTGGGCAGTAGTTATAACAACATCTGACTGGACAGCTCTCTCCTTTATCAAGTCGGCTTGCTTTGTCTTGAATTCTTCCGTTTGCTCCACAGCGTATCCCCCCGCATCCTTATCATCCTTAGCGCCTTCGACTTCTACAAATTTGGCACCCAGACTTTTAACTTCTTCTTTAACTGCTGTTCTTGTATCAAAGACCTCAACCACAGCTCCTAACCTCTTGGCGGTTGCCACAGCCTGAAGCCCTGCAACACCAGCTCCAAGTATAAGTACTTTGGCCGGTGGGATTGTTCCAGCCGCAGTAGTGAGCATCGGAAAATAGCGTGGCAGTAAGTTAGCTGCCACAATTACTGCTTTGTAACCAGCGATTGAAGCCATGGAGGATAATACATCCATGGACTGGCCAAGAGTAATCCGAGGAATCATATCCAGGCTGAATGTAGAAATCGGATATTTTGCTAATGAATCCGAAACTAGACCATTACCAGCATAGGGTTCAAACATAGAAATATATACCGCACCCTTCTTAAGTTGTTTGAGATCTGCCTCAGCCAAAGGCTTAAGTGTTACAAGAATATCAGAGTCCTTGAGAACATTTGCCCTATTGTCTACCCGTGCCTGGGCTTGCTGGAAGTGGATATCATGAAAAAAGACAGAGTCTCCTGCATTGTTTTCAACACATACCTCATTCTTTTCATCCTCAAGCTTTTTAATAACCTCGGGAACTAATGCAACCCGGGGGTCATCTTCTTTAACTACACCAATTAACATTTCTGGATTTCCGTTTTCTTAAAAACAACTCCTACCTCCCAAATTGCTAATGCCTTTGAAAAACGAGGCTAAATAAATATTAATTAAGGACATAATAAACTTCCTGTACCATTAATACATAGAAGGCTCCAGACAAGTGGTGTTAAAGATAAAAAAACATTATCAGGCACTCGCATGCAACCATTTCAGAAAGGTTCATGTAAATTTAATGTCAGTTTTGAAACAAAAAGTTTCAAAACCAGTTAAAGCAGAAAATATATGTACCAACATTATTTATTAAAAAAACGAAATTGAAATGAAAAAAATTTATTTAGCTAGTGTATTGCTTTTTGCATTTGTAATAAATGCTTCAGCTCAAACTACCTGGGCCGTTGATAAAAATCATTCAACTATAGGTTTTACTATTGACCACATGGTCATATCTGAAGTCGATGGGAAATTTGATGACTTTGAAGGTTCATTGACAGCTTCAAAGGATGATTTAACCGATGCCAAAATAACCTTCACTGCAAAGACTGCAAGTATTAATACTGGTGTTGATCGAAGAGATGGACATCTTCGCTCTGGAGATTTTTTTGATGTAGAAAAATTCCCTGAAATGACCTTTACCAGTAAGTCTTTCAAAAAAATTAGCGATGGCAAATATTTAATGAGTGGAGACCTTAGTATGCACGGGATTACAAAATCTGTTTCATTAGATGTGAAATTCAACGGAACTGTCGATACTGGTAAGGGCATGAAAGCTGGCTTTAAGGTTAGTGGTGTAATCAATAGAAAAGACTGGGGATTGACCTGGAATAACGTTATTGAGAGCGGTGGCGTGGCTGTTGGTGAAGAAGTGACGCTTGACATCAAGCTTGAAATGAATAAGAGTTAATAGAGGTCATCTTTAAGAATCCAATACATTTTTAGAGGTCACCTATTTGAGTTTTTGACCTTGGTAAGCGCAGTGGATTTTCCATTGCGCTTATTTTTTTTGTGGACCTATTGAATGATCCTAATTTTGAGACATGAATGATGTGCAGGTCAGTAAAGAAATTGCCCAGTCCCTATTAGAGATAGAGGCCATCAGGTTAAGCCCTAATGAGCCTTTCACCTGGAGCTCCGGTTGGAAATCTCCCATTTATTGCGACAACCGACTTTCACTCTCTTACCCGGACATCCGAACGTTTGTAAAAAAATCTTTGGCATCAAAAATCAAAGAATTATATCCAGCAGTGGAGGCTATTGCGGGTGTCGCAACCGCAGGAATCCCGCAAGGTGCGCTGGTTGCAGATGTTTTGGGGCTTCCATTTATTTACGTCAGATCCAAGGCAAAAGGTCACGGCATGGAAAACCTGATTGAAGGCCAATCCGTTCCAGGTCAAAAAGTGGTGGTTATTGAGGATTTAATTTCGACAGGTGGAAGTTCTCTGAAAGCAATAGAAGCTTTGCGGCAAGGAGAAATAATTGTTTTGGGACTCGGGGCGATTTTTACCTATGGTTTCTCTCTTGCCGCAGATAATTTTAAGAAGGCGGGTGTGGATTGCTTCACCCTTAGTAATTATTCCACAATGCTCGAAGAGGCACTTCGAAAGAACTACATCAATGAAAGTCAACTGAGCTCACTCCAAGAATGGAATAAAGATCCAGGTAATTGGAGGAATTAATCCTCCAGATTCCATCTTTTTGATTAAATTTCAATTCACTAATAGAATTGTTATGCCTATAAAAACTCATTTCCTTGTTCTTATTCTTTTTTCTGGATTTCTCACTAATGCGCAAAACCTCTCAAAGGCCGATCAAATTGCTGCTGCAGTATTGGCAGCACCTGAAGAAATGCGGGAGGGAGCAACCGTCTTTGGATACGATGTGGATGGAAAATTTACGACACTAAAATCGGGAACCAATGATTTGATCTGTCTTGCAGATGATCCTGAAAATTCCGGATTTAGCACCGCTTGCTACCACAAAGATCTTGACCCTTTTATGGCAAGAGGTAGAGCTTTAAGAGCTGAAGGTAAAAATCCTGGAGAAATAAATAAAATTCGCGAGGAGGAAGCCAAAAGTGGCCAGATGAAGATGCCAAAACAGCCAACTACACTCCATGTGCTATCCGGGAAAGATGGAAAATACAATCCCGCTAGTGGACAAGTGGAAGGTGCTAACTATCGATACGTTGTTTATATCCCTTATGCCACGCCGGAGTCAACCGGTTTGCCAACCAAACCTCTTGAACAAGGTCATCCCTGGATTATGTTTCCTGGCACCTATAGGGCTCACATTATGATCACGCCCCCAAGGGAATAGTATTTAGATGACATTTGGTGATGAGGTTAAGGCTTTTTACAAAAGCCTTAAAATTCCTACAGGTCTTCCAAAGGATGTTGATGCCCTATATCCATTCGGAAATCCTGAAACGTGGTTGGTGATTGAGCAGTTTTTTCAAAAATTTTATAACGACAGCAATCCACGAATTCTTCTCATGGGGATCAACCCGGGACGTTTCGGCGCCGGGCTAACAGGAATTGGATTTACTGACCCCATCAGATTAGAGGAGGAGTGTGGCATTGCCAACAATTTTCAAAAGAAAGCTGAACTTTCATCCAAATTCATTTATGATGTAATTCATGCGTACGGCGGTCCGTCAAAGTTCTATTCCAGATTCTTTTTTTCATCTATTTCCCCAATAGGTTTTGTTAAGAATGGCAAGAATTACAATTATTATGACGAACCAAAACTTGAAAAAGCTGTATACCCATTTGCAGCGAGCTGTCTTGAGAAAAAACTGAAGTTTGGCTGTTCCAGGGATACGGCCTTCAGCATTGGACAGGGAAAGAATTTCAAATTCTTATCCAAATTAAATAATGAGCACAACTTCTTTGAGCGAGTCGAATTTGTTCCCCATCCAAGATGGGTAATGCAATACCGCTTAAAAAGAAAAGAAGAGTTTATTGATCAGTATATACAGGCCTTGAATTCGGTTCAAGATTAATTTTAATGTAACCATCAAATCGTTCCAAATCCTTGAAAGTGACTCTGGTATCTCACCAAAAATTACCCTCATAATAAAATCACCTTCCTAAAAAAACTGATGGCGCCATATTTATTGCCTTGTCAAATTCATCGGAATTAAGTTGAGCTTCTCCCTCATATTGAGAGAGGTAGGTCAGAATATTTTCAGTTGCTATATTACCAACCAGTTTATCTTCTGCCATTGGACAGCCGCCAAACCCATTGATTGAGCCATCAAATCTTCTACACCCAGCTTTGTAGGCCGCATCAATTTTTTCCAAGGCAGTATCTCTGTCAGAGTGAAGATGTACTCCAAATTCAATCTCTGGATAAGAATTGGTAACGCTACTGAAAATTGTTTGAATATTTTCTTCGTTCGATACACCAATGGTATCAGCCAGTGAAATAATAGATATCCCAATCTGATCCAGTTTGGCTACGAATTCTGAAACGTAGTCCATTTCATAGGGATCGCCATATGGATTTCCAAAACCCATGGACAAGTAAGTCACAAGAATCTTTTCATTCTTTCTACACAAATCATTGATCTCGTAAACTGTTTGAAACGCCTCTTCAACGCTTCTATTTGTATTTCGTTGCTGAAATGTTTCCGAAAGAGAGAGCGGATATCCCAGATAGCTTATCTTTTGAAATTTGCAGGCATCTTCGGCTCCTCTGGTATTGGCAACGATGACCAACAATTTTGAAGCAGACTGTTCCACCTCCAATCGATCTATAACCTCTCCAGTATCCCTTAGCTGAGGTATGGCCTTTGGAGAAACAAAGCTGC
>JAJCYL010000101.1 GCA_029262955.1 Cytophagales bacterium
TTGAAGGTGATTGATCCCGCCTCTGTGGTGGAATGGAAAAAATTGAGATTACCATTCACGCTGTACCACTCCGCCAGTTCGTGTGAGAAATTCATCTCGGCACCAATATCATTTCGCGCTGTAATATTAAATGGTCGCTGGAAGGTAATGCCATCCTCTACAAATCTAAGCCGCTGGTAAACGCCTTCAGAATGACGGTAGTAGACACCACTGTAAATTGAAGAATTTGCCAAATTTAGCAGATAGCCCAATTCATATGAATCTGTATAAACTGGTCTTAAGTTAGGATTTCCTGTTCGGAAATTTCGATTGTCAATAATATTGGGAAATGGGTTTAAGAACCTTCCCCGAGGTCTACTGATTCTCCGACTGTAACTGACTTGAAAAGATTGCCTCTCCGTTAAGTCATAAGTCATGAAAGCACTGGGGAAAAAATTATTGTAACGTTGGTGGTTGCGCTCGTCAGTGTTTTTCAAAATAGTGGTTAAGTCAGTCATTTCGTAACGCAAGCCCAACTGCCAGGAAATATTATTGCGTTTGTTACCCACCATGGCATAAGCTGCAGCCACCTTCTCACTGTATTCAAAGTCATTGGTAAAGTTGGGATCAACGACATAATCACCCAATTGATTTCGTTCCTCAACTATATAATCATTGGCCACCGTCCTGTCGGTATATCGGAAGCCTGTTTCAAACTCTCCGTCTTTATTAAACGGATGAATGTATTCTCCCTGGGTCATCCATCGTTCTTCCAACTCGTCATTAAGGGATTTTTGGAATTGATTTGGAACCAGTACGCCATTTGGGATGCCGGAAGATTCCACAAGATCTGACGCTTCAGTTTCGTTGTTATTTTGATATTGAAAGTCTGCAGAGAATTTTCTCCCTTTCTGCTCAAATGTTTTGGTATAATTGACGGAGTACTCCAAATTTTCGTCTCCCTCCTTCTCTTTGCTTCGTCTTTCAGTAAGCGAGTCCAGGTTGTCTAATGGATAAAAATCAAGAAAATCAGTATCGAAAGTGTTATCCTCATCTGAGAAACGATACAAGAAGGATAGGGTTAGCGTATTAAAGTCGTTAAGAAAAATATCGGAGCCAAGACGGAGGTTATAATTAATTCCTCCTCTTTCACGGTCATTGGTTATTTCAGTAATTTTTTCAATGGGATCACCAAATTCCTGATAATTATTACCACCGCCAGGGCTTTTACGATAAGATGTTCCAATGTTGGTAAAGAAATTGAACTTCTCCCTTCTTAGGTTGAGGTTAACCGATCCACCATGGTTGTGGGGCCATCCCGTATTGACCATGAAACTGCCATTCACTCCCTTCCCCTTTTCTTTTTTTAACACAATATTGATGATCCCTGCTTCTCCCTCGGCGTCATATTTGGCTGAAGGGTTGGTGACAATCTCCACTCTTTCTACCATATTGGCGTTAAGTTGTCTCAACGCATCATTGCTGGAAAGTCCCACTAGACCAGAAGGCTTTCCATCAATTAATATCCTCACATTCTCACTGCCACGTAAACTGACATTACCTTCAACATCTACCTGAACGGATGGTAAATTATCCAAAATGTCAGTGGCGCTACCACCCAGGTTACTCAGGTCTTTTCCAATGTTGTATATTTTTTTATCCAGTGCCATTTCCATCTGGGTTCTTTCGGCCTGAACGGTAACTTCTTCCAGATAGCTTGAGGCCGCCTCCAATTCAATTTGGGGCACAATAAACCCCTTGCCGTTGCTCACATTGATATTTGGGATAACCCTGTCGGTGTAGGAGATAAACTCCACTTTGCCATAATATTGACCATCCGGAACCTGAAAAGCAAAAGCTCCTTCCGCATTGGTTATTCCTCCGGTGACTAATGTTGAATCGGAAAGATTAAAAACACCCACACTGGCATATTCTATCGGATCTTTCGTTTCTCCATCCACTACCTTGCCTGAAAGGTTGCCTTTCTGAGCAAATGCAGAAGAATACATCATCGCACACCCACATAAAATCCATAATCCTTTGTTCCTCATCATTGACCAGTATTGACGTTAAGTTTCATTCACTAAAAGTACGCTTGTTCCGATGCTAAGGATCGATAATTTCCATGAACGACAGAATTTTCAGGTTAATCGACTTCAGTTGGGAGGAGACTCCTATGCAATTTGCCACCCACATCCCTCTAATTGCTACCGATGACAGAATAAAAAACTTTAAAAAGACATCGTCACTTCGAAGTTAGATATCCCCAAAAAGAGTTGGTCATCCCGATTGATGGAATTTTTCACTATGTTCGAAATGATGGCATTTTTTATTTTGGCATCTCATTTTGCGTGTTGACTTCCAAAAAATTAATGGAGGTACGAAAAGCCATATTAAAAGCTATTTAATTCTTTTCCCCCGAGAGGTGAAAGATAATCCCTGTTGCCCCATGGTTGAGATCATGATGCTTTCGAAGAGTGGTTCGCTTGATCCTTGTTTTATTTTCCAATCGAATAGAAAATTACCACCCGTGCCTCCTGCTGTGTCAATTTCTTTGATTACTATCTCCACTGTTTCCAAAGGGATAAGAAAGATAGGCTCATCGTGGTAAGTTGTTTCAACAATTGCGTGTGTATCAAAGAAATGTGTCTTCAAAATGTAAATGGAGTCAGTATCGCTGGTGTTTCTCATACTTACAGTCACTGTCAAATTACGCATCATGTCTTGTGACCTACTGTATATCTGCGAGTACACCGGCAAGTAGGTGGTTCCGGAAATCAGGGAATCGGTTGGAAGGTTCCGCACTTTTCGATGTAGCCAGATATCTGGATCATAAGTAGTGAGTTTCTTCTCTTCCGTACAGCAAAAGAAAAAAACGCCAATTACTAGTATTGGTAATAATTTTTTCAAGTCAAATAGTTTAAGTTCACCAGTTCAGGAACCTTATTCTAAGCTACTAAAGGATTTTCATTCCGTAAAATTTGAATTTACCGGGATGTTTTTCAATTAGTTTTTTTAATTACACACCCACACAATTGATTATGCGGAATACGAAGTGGACTTTGTTTGAATAAAACATATGATCAGTGCACCACATTGCTCAAGAGGATTAGCTCTATTTAAGGACGTTTTTTACGACCCTTCCAGGGCTTACCCATGAGTAACAGTGAGGGGATGCACCAAGAATAATTGCTTCAACCACTGGTTCATTGACAGGTGTGTCTGAAATCCATTTCACATAAAAATTGGCGCCACTTCCGCCAAATTTATCTAATCTCGAAACTGTAAATTCCGTGGTGGCCATTGGGTTTATGGTTAATGGCTCACTAATAAATTTCCGGGAATTATCACCCTCGCTATTGTAAAAATCTATTGACGATACAACTATCGACTTCGTTGGATCTGTATTACGGATACTCAATATGATAGAAAAGTCAATTTCCTTTTGGTCTTCAAACGGTTTCAAGCTTGAATAGGCAGGGATGTAAATCTCCTGGCCGGCCATCACGTTAATATCATTCCGTGCCTCGGATTTAATTGATTCAATTGCCTCTGTATTTTCACTTTTCATGCTACTGATTGATGAAGAGACATTAGATATAGCATTGCGAATTATTATTATAATTATCATCGCAATGGAAAACAAAATCACTGATGCTATTACTGCAATATATGTTCTGATTGATTTTGATTTCATTAATTTAATATACGATAAAAATACTTAGTGGATGCCCCCATAAGTGTTGACGGTCATGCAGCCTCTATAAATTCTAATACTTCAATTTATTTAGTTCAAGTGCTTTTAATTTAGTGCACTTAATTGTGGGAACTTTGGCACCAATGATTTTGAGGTTACAATTAAAGCCTGTGACAGCAAAGCCACTATAAGCAGCACAGCAACCTCTAACCTGGATGCAATTTTACTCGATGAAACAATCCTCGATGAATTTTCGGCTAGCCTCTTTCCTTCCAGTAATTGTATTTCGGAGAGTGTATCCAAATTAGCAGATAATTTCCTGTACTGGTCTATCCTTTGGGAGACTAATTGATCGTTTGAACGATTCATCTTGCCCTGTTCGTATATTCCCTCAAGTAGGTTCAGCTCAACAAGATTTGCTTTAAATTCATTGAACTCTAATGTCTCAGATTCAGTGAGTTTCGTTTTTTGATAATCATCTATTAATACCTCTATTAATTTGTTGATTTCCTGCCTTTCACTTCTAAAAGACAATCCGTTCGAAGATTGTAATTCAATCAGTTGCTTCCTTTCACTTAAGCGCACACTTAATTTATAGATATACCCTTCAGTCAA
>JAJCYL010000102.1 GCA_029262955.1 Cytophagales bacterium
AGATCCCCCTGCTACTCCATTACCAACATCCACCAACTGAACTCCATCAGACCAATTTGAACTATAGGCTATTCCATCAACCACCCAAACATCATGAATAGAATGACCTGGTGTATCCAATTCGAACTTGCTGACAATACGGGGATTCTTCGGATCCTCAATATTTATGATATAATACTTTTGTCCGGCACTTAAGGCATAAACATGATTTTGATAAATAAATACGTTATGAACTCCTCCTGTCAGGTTTTCGGTGAATGTGGAAATAATCTTAGTATCTCTGGGATTGGTTACATCAATGATCACTAAACCATTTTTTCTGTTCGAAGCTCCTTCCCTACTGATTACACAAATCTTACCGTCCTCAGAAATCTTGACATCGTTTACAGTTCGGGCATCAACCTGGATACTATCGATCTTTTCAATGCTTCCCGGATCAGTAACATCCCAGAAATAGGCGGTACCATCTGCTCCCCATGTACCTGTAACTGCATAATCACGTCCATCAACACCTTCCCACACCCAGAAGTCTGAAGTGTGTTTGTTATTCACCGTCCCGTGGCCAACTAATTCAACTTTTCTTTTAATATTTCTGGCCGCAGCATTGACTGTCATCCTTGAAACCACTGCCCCACTCGAAGCAGTTATCGTATAAAGACCAGGTTCGTTCGCCACAAAGCGGCCATCTTGCTTTATGAGGCCCGAAGCACTGGAAGAAACATCATAAGCTTTACCGGTGAACGCATAGGTGATTGGAGCATCTATAACTTCCTTCCCCTTCTTGTCAAGTGCTTTTCCGGTAAAATGAAAAACATCACCGGCATTCGCCTCTTGCATATCAGAATTAAGAGAGATTGAATAGACAGGATTTTCAACAATGTTTATGTTGACTTTATTAACAATTTGATCAACCTTGGCGGTAATTGTAGCCGTCCCGGCTTTCAAACCTGTTACATTATAAAAAGCATCTACTGATGCATTCGATGTACTGGATAATTGCACTTTCACATCTTCCCTATGATATCCCGTTTTATCAAGTACTTTTATCTTTAATGATATAGTTGTTCCGGCATATATCTTATTGGGAATATCGTCTATACCAATCTCAGCAAGAGATGGATAATTTACATTCACTGTATAGTCAACCCTCAGTCGTTTATCCCTGTCACCACTTGGATCCGGGCTTATGATAATAATGTTATGCTCTCCAGGAATTGATGCAGATACATTATTATTCTCATCCACACCTATGGCTTTGCCGTTTCGGGAGAAGATTCTAATTGGCCTGTCAACGACCTTTCCCTTAGCATCTTGAACTGTCACTTTAAGATTTACCTTATCGCCTACCTCCATAGTCAATTGAGCCGGCTCAATCACCAGTCGGTCTCCCTGAGCGTAAGACAACAGACAATAGGTCATTATTGACAATAGGAGTGAATATCTTTTCATGACGAATTATTAAATTGGTTTGGAATAGGTGTTAATGTAAGCACAGTTCTGAACAAAATAAAGCCTTATTAATGAAGCCGAACCTCCATAAGATTAAAGCACTTGTTTTTGATGCGTATGGCACGTTACTAGATGTCAAGTCATTAGATGAACGGTTATCCTATCACTTCAATGAGCAAGCCGGTCAAATCAATTCTATTTGGAGGCAAAAGCAGTTACAATACACCTGGCTCAGATCTTTGATGGATCGCTACAAACCATTCGCTCAGGTGACCCGCGAAGCACTTGATTTTGCCTGTAAGGATGTTGGGGTCGATTTATCAGAAGAAATTATGGCTGATTTGATGGATCATTACTATGTACTCAATTCATTTCCAGAAGTACCGAACCTTTTAAAAGAGCTCTCAAAATCACATGTCTGTGCCGTTCTATCCAATGCAGACATGCCTATGCTGCAAAAAGCCTGTGACCATAATGGTATCACTCAATTCCTGGACGCCATCCTAACCGTTGATTTCGCAAGAGTGAACAAACCAGCACCACAAGTTTATGAGTTAGCCACCCAACATTTTCTTTGTGAAAGAGAAGAGATTGCATTTATTTCCTCAAATACCTGGGATGTCGCCGGGGCAAAGTCATTTGGATTTAAAAGCATTTGGCTTAACCGTACAAATGGCACCATGGAGACCCTAGGGTTCGACCCTGATTGGACAATTCATTATTTGGAAGAGCTTATTTAGTCTTTTTCATCAAGTGAAAAATTAAAACCATTCTATCGGGGGTACCTGATATTCTCCACCATTTCTTGTACTTCCTGAAGTGGCTCCGGGGTTAGGTGAGAAACTACACCCGAAACAAGAAAATTCAAGATCATCCCAAGCGTTCCTATACCCTCCGGCGAGATTCCAAACCACCAATTCTCTGCAAAATTCAATTCCGGGAAAAGGAATTTGAAGTATATGATATAGCATGAAGTAAATAATAACCCTACAATCATACCTGCAATTGCTCCCTCTTTATTGATGCGCTTGCTAAAGATTCCCATGATTATAACTGGGAAGAATGACGATGCGGCTAGTCCAAAAGCGAATGCTACCACCTGGGCCACAAATCCTGGTGGATAAATACCAAAAACACCAGCAATCACCACCGCTATACCAGCCGAAATTCTCGCTGCCAGCAGTTCACCTTTTTCGGAAATATCTGGATTGATTTGCTTTTTAATAAGGTCATGGGCAACCGAGGTTGAAATGACAAGCAATAATCCGGCTGCAGTGGATAAAGCCGCGGCCAGTCCGCCTGCGGCTACCAAAGCTATTACCCAATTAGGCAGTTGGGCTATTTCGGGATTGGCAAGAACCATTATATCACGGTCAATTGTTAATTCGTTCTTCTCAGCATTTGCAACATATTGTATTTTCCCATCTCCGTTCTTGTCCTCAAACGCAATCAACCCTGTTTCCTCCCATTTACCGAACCAATCTGGCATATCCATATAAGTTTTATTGGAAACAGTATTGATCAAATTGGTGCTAGCAAATGCAGCAAATGGCATACAGAAGTGGAGACAGGCCCTCAGTGCAATGTGCCTCCACAATGCAATAATACAACATCGCATTGCGCAACTTCTCGACATCAGTCAAGAGGCACCACTGCTGCGGATGCAACTGTAATGCATACTGCCTGTAGGTGCA
>JAJCYL010000103.1 GCA_029262955.1 Cytophagales bacterium
TGTTGTATTTGTTGGTAGTTATATGTGGGTTGAATCACAAGAAAGAATTGAATCACCAGACCTAAACGTATCTTCTAAGTCTACTGAGTTGGATGAAAGCTCATTCAATATGAATGTTGATGATGAAGTGCCTCTGATTAAACTCCCTATTATAGATCAATCAAACAAGGCTGAAGAAATTGCTGTGATCGAGATTGAGGACGAGGCAGAAAAAACTGAACTAATAAACCCAATCCGACCAGACCTGGTTGCTCCTGAATTGGCCGACTCTGGATCGGATGAAAATATCTTACCGGAAATAGAAGAAGGTGTGGTCATAAATTCAATTGACAAAGAAACTATCAGCCAGATAGAGATCGAGAACATATCTACCTCAAAGAAAAATTTCCAGTACAAATTTTACAACAATAAACTCTTCCTCTATGGTGATTTCAATGGTATACCTTACGAAATACTGGAGATTAATAGTCGTAGAGGTAAGAAACTGTTCCTTTATCACAACAGCCTCTTTTATCGAATCTCTGACAATGTCACCAAGTCCTCACCTCTGAAGCAAGTGACTGACACCGACTTAATTAAGGAGCTGATGATTCTCAAGGAAAACAAATCTGAGTAATCACATTTAAACTCCGACATCTTGCTAAATTTGCGGCATGCCGTCGGGTGATAAGAAATTCCGCAAAAAGAAGTTAGGAAGCTATCCTTTTGTTAGTGTGATTTTCAGCATCACCCTATCCCTCCTAGTCATTGGACTATTTGGTTTAATCCTCATTTATAGTTCTGCCCTGACTAAAGTCATTCAGGAGAACATTGAAATTCAGGTCTTTCTTGATAAGCACATTACAGAGAACGAACGCATCAAAATCAATAAAACAATTTCATCAAGAGACTATGTTTTATTAAAGGATAACCAACCCCAGATTACTGAAATCACAAAGGAGGAGGCCGCCAAAATATTTATTCAGGAGACAGGCGAGGATTTTGTAGAATTCATTGGAGACAACCCTTTAAGGGATGCCTTCATTATAAAGATAGGACCAGACTTTCAATCTCCGGATAAAATGGCAAACATCAGGAAAGAAATTGAAGGGATCAGAGGTGTTTATGAGGTAAACTACGTAGAGAATCTTATTGAGAGTATCAATAGAAACCTATCCAAAATAGCACTGACCCTTGGAGGTATTTCAGCTCTACTGATTATAGTGGCAGTCATTTTAATTAACAACACCATTAAATTGGCCCTTTTCTCTCAGAGATTTCTCATCAGAAGCATGCAACTCGTGGGTGCCACTGCAGGATTCATAAAAGGCCCATTTCTAAAAAGGGCTCTTAATTACGGATTCTTGGCAGGACTGATAGCATCCGGATCCTTATTTGGATTCGTACATTATGCAAATACTCGTATTGAGGAACTCTCTATACTGAAAACAGATCAATACATTTATGCATTAATGGGCTCGCTGGTTCTCGTTGGAATAATCGTCGGTTATGCCAGTACTTGGCGAGCAATAAACAGATATTTAAAAATGTCATTAGACGAGCTATATTAATTATGAGCAAAGACAGCAGGCTACCTTTCGAAAAAACTAATTATGTTATCATGATTAGTGGGATCCTTGTATTAATCCTGGGTTTTATTGTGATGTCTATAGATCAGGAGGAATATGGTTTCGGATTTTTAGGATTAACCCTCGGACCTATAATCGTTGTAATTGGTTTTATCATAGAGTTCTTCGCTATTTTATATCGGCCTAAGCAGGATAAATGAGTTTGTTTGAAGCGATAATTCTTGGCATCGTCCAGGGATTAACTGAATTCTTGCCTGTCAGTAGTAGTGGACATATTGAACTTGGTTCTGTACTACTTCGATTAGAATCCAAAGAGAATCTTTTGTTTTCCATAGCTGTTCATGCTGCAACAGCTCTCAGTACAATTGTAATTTTTAGACATGAGCTCTGGTCGTTGACAACTAATGTCTTGAAATTTCAATGGAATGATGAAACAAAATGGAGTGCCAAAATCATTCTTTCAATGATCCCCGTCGGCGTAATTGGAGTTTTGTTCGAAGATGAGATTACCCAACTGTTCTCCGGACGTGTGGTCCTGGTTGGTTCTATGCTCATTGTTACCGGAAGCCTTTTGTCCTTTACCTATTTCAATAAGGAACATAATAAGGAAATAAACTACCTCAGTGCATTTATCATTGGGATAGCCCAATCAATAGCTATTATGCCTGGTATTTCTCGGTCAGGAGCCACAATTGCAACGGCCCTATTACTAAAAGTCCGGAGAGAAGAAGCCGCTAAATTCTCATTTATTATGGTGCTTATTCCTATAATGGGTGCATCCTTATTAAAAATAAAAGACTTTGTTGATAACCCTCAGCTTAGCATGGACATACCTGCAATCAGCCTTATTGGTGGATTCATCGCAGCATTTATTTCAGGTCTAATTGCCTGTCGCTGGATGATCAATATTGTTAAAAATGGGAAACTGATCTATTTCGCGATATACTGTTTTCTTATTGGATCAATTGCTATTATCAGTCAGTTGCTGTGATAGTCTCCAATGCAAATACCTCGCTCTCAAACATCGACTTTGCGGAAGGTTGTGTCATTCCAGTCGACAAAGATTTGAACTGGACCTCTTTCGATGTTGTGAGCAAAATCCGCAATACACTTCCTGTACGTAAAGTTGGCCATGCCGGCACCCTCGATCCATTGGCAACCGGCTTGGTAATCGTTTGTGTTGGCAAGTACACCAAACGGCTTGGTGAATTAATGGGCCAGGAAAAAGAATATTCAGGTACTTTCACCCTTGGCCATTCCACACCTTCCTATGATTTAGAAACTGCATTAGAATTTTGTGCCGACCCTTCTAACGTTACCAATGAAGAAATAATTGAAGCGACAAAACAATTTTGTGGCCAGATACTTCAGATTCCGCCAATTTATTCCGCTGTTAAAATAGATGGTGAGAGGGCCTATAAAAAAGCTCGTAAAAAAGAGGCAGCAATTTTGAACCCAAGGCCAGTGGAAGTAAAAGTGTTTGAGATAACCCGAGTTGAATTACCAATAGTTCATTTTTCATTGATTTGTTCAAAGGGGACCTATGTCAGAAGTATTGCACATGATTTGGGGCAAGAATTGGGAGTGGGTGCTCATTTGTCATCATTGAGAAGAACCAGAATAGGAGATTATAAAGTAGAATCAGCCTGGAAAGTCCAGAATTTTGTTTCATCATACCGTAATTTGCAGGCATAAATTGCGCTATTAGAACTTTATTATGAATGTAGTTGAGGGAATAAGTGGTTTCGACCATAAAGACTTGATGGTAGTAACCAGCGGCACCTTTGATGGGGTTCATTTTGGACATCGGAAGATTCTAAGACGAGTTGTTGAGTTGGCTCAGTCTCATGGTGGAAAAAGTGCAGTTCTTACTTTTTGGCCTCACCCCCGATTTGTTCTTGGAAAGAATAATTTACAACTTCTAACCACTCTAGAGGAAAAGATTGAACTGATTTCTGACGCAGGAATAGATTATTTTATTAAGATTCCTTTCACAAAAGAATTCTCACAATACAGTTCTTCCAGATTTATTAAAGAAGTGTTAGTTGATGGAATTGGCACTAACAAGCTAGTAATCGGATATGATCATCGGTTTGGTAAAAACAGAGAGGGAAGCTTTGAATACCTTGTGAAACATGCAGAAAGTTTTGGGTTTACTGTTGAAGAAATTCCCGCTCAAGACATTGATAACATAGCTGTCAGCTCTTCCAAGATCAGAAATGCCTTATTAGAAGGTCAGATAGACATTGGCAATGAATACCTTGGAAGGTCTTATAGCATCACCGGCCAAGTGGTAGCAGGTGAGAAAGTTGGCCGATCGATGGGATTTCCAACAGCTAATATTGAGATCAAGGAAGAATATAAACTGATACCAGCTGATGGTATTTACGCCGTACAGGTAATCTATGGCAAGCAAACTTTTGGAGGCATGCTTTATATTGGTCCAAGGCCTACCTTAAACGGCACTAACCGATCAATTGAAGTCAATATCTTTGAGTTTGATCAGGACATCTACCACCAAACAATCACTATTCAATTTATTGCGCAAATTCGTCAAGATGCACGCTTTGATTCGATAGATGCCTTGAAGGATCAGCTCATTTTGGATAAAGAGAATGCCCTCAGAATCCTGACTGACTAACCTTGATAAGAAACCCGATAAATCACACCGGCTTTATCATCTGAGATTAACATTGATCCATCATCCATTACCAAAACATCAACCGGTCGTCCCCAGGCTTCCTGCTCCTCTTCGTCTAACCACCCATCAATGAAGGTATCGTAAGCCACCGCCTGATTGTCTTCAATAGTGACCATTGAAATCTTATACCCAACCTTTTTTGAGCGATTCCATGACCCATGCTCAGCAAAAAAAACATGGCCATTATACTTTTCAGGAAACATTTTTCCGGTATAAAATTTAATCCCCAAGGGTGCTACATGTGCACCCAGTTTAATTGCTGGTTTCACGAAATCAGAACATGGATACTTATCGCCAAACTCCGGGTCTGCTATTGTCCCACCATGGCAATACGGGTAACCAAAATGCTGACCGGGACTGGTGACTCTGTTTAACTCACAGGGAGGTGTATCATCTCCTAGTAAATCTCGCCCATTGTCAGTAAACCACATTTCCTGGGTTTCGGGATGCCAGGTAAATCCTACCGTATTTCTTACACCTTTGGCATATACAACCCTATTACTCCCATCAGGATCCATTTGGGTTATTGATGCATACATCTCATTTTGACTTTCACATATATTGCATGGAGCGCCAACGGGTACATATAATTTTCCATCAGGCCCAAAGGCAATGTATTTCCAACCATGGTGAAAATCTTTGGGGTAATCGTCATAAATTATTGAAGGTGTTTCTGGAGATTCGAGATTATCCTCAATATTTGAGTATTTTCTAAGTGTACTAACGGTGGCAACATATAAATCACCATCTCTAAATGCAACGCCATTTGGCGCCCTTAGCCCAGTATCCAGCACATGAATTTTATCTGCTTTAAAATCACCGTCCAAATCCTGAATAGCGTATACGCTCCCGTCATCCCGGGTACCAACAAATAATGTCCCGTCCGGACTAATCGCCATTGACCTTGCATTAGTTACATTTTCAGCATAGATGTCAATCTTAAAACCATCGGGCAAGTTGATTTTATCCAATTGGATTGGCAGAACTTTGTCGCCTCCCGGTCCACAGGCGGATAAAATGATGAGAATTGCGTAACACGTGTGATTCTTTATGATCTTCTTGAGGTTAATAGCCAACATTATAAATAAGTATTTTAATCGTTTTCACATTCAAACGTCTAAAGTATAAATTTGCCGTCATGATATCGATCAGCGATCTGACATATTACATTGGTGGCAGGGCCATTTTTGATAAAGCCTCACTTCATATCAAACCAAAAGATAAGATTGGACTCATAGGTTTAAATGGAACAGGGAAAACCACTTTACTTAAAATAATCAACGGAGAACTGGCTCAAGATGGTGGGGAAGTGTCTATGAGTAATAGTTGCACCATCGGTTTCCTTAACCAGGATTTACTTAGCTATCAGTCAGAAGATTCCATATTAGAGGTGGCCATGCAGGCGTTCAGCGAGGTGATTGCCATACAGCACAAGATAGATAAAGTGCTCCACGAAATGGAGAAAAACTATACTGATAAGCTGGTTGAAAAACTAAATAAGCTTCAGGAAAAGTTCGAAGTCATGGAAGGTTATACCATTCAATCCAAAGCAGAAGAGATTCTGGAGGGGATTGGGTTTAAGACCCAAGACTTGAGCAGGCCACTGAAAGAGTTTTCTGGAGGTTGGAGAATGAGAGTGATGTTGGCAAAATTACTGCTGGAGAAGCCTTCTTTATTGATGCTAGACGAACCCACCAACCACCTGGACTTACCTTCCATTGAGTGGATTGAAAACTATCTCCGAACCTATGAGGGGGCGGTGGTGGTTGTCAGTCATGATCAGCAGTTCTTAAACAATACCAGTGACTCAATAGCCGAAGTAACAGGTCTCAAGATCAATTTTTACTCGGGTAATTATGATTTCTATCTCCAGGAGAAATCCCTGCGAAATGAAATTCAACAAAATGCATTTGAAAATCAGCAACAGAAAATAAAACAGACGGAACGTTTCATCGAACGTTTTAGAGCAAAGTCTACCAAAGCCAGGCAAGTACAATCAAGAGTTAAAGGCCTGGAAAGAATGGATAAAATTGATGAAGTAATTGATGATAATATTAAAGTCAACTTTAAATTCAATTTCGGTCAGAAATCCGGCCGACATGTTACACAAATAGAAAATTTATCCAAATCTTACGGTGATCTCGAGATTCTTGAAAATGCAACAGCAACCATCGAACGGGGTGACAAGATTGCCCTTATCGGGGCAAATGGTAAGGGTAAATCCACCTTACTCAGAATTATAGCTGGAACAGAAAGTCATAATGGAAAGTGCGATGAAGGCTATAATGTCAGGCAGGCCTTTTATGCGCAGCATCAATTGGAAGCCTTGACGATTAAGAATGAAATTTTAGAAGAATTAAAGCAATCCGGATCCAATAAAAGTGAATTGCAGTTAAGAACTATACTGGGTTGTTTTCTTTTTACAGGAGATGACGTTTTCAAAAAAATTAAAGTCCTGTCAGGTGGTGAAAAGTCCCGGGTCGCACTGGCAAAGACATTGTTATCCGAGGCAAACTTTCTACTGCTCGATGAACCTACTAATCATCTGGATATACAATCGGTAAATATTCTAATCCAGGCTTTGCAGCAATACGAGGGGTCTTTTATTATTATTTCACACAACCGTCATTTCATATCCCAGGTAGCAAACAAAATATGGTGGCTTGAAGACAAGCAAATAAAGGAATACCCGGGTCCATATGATGAATATGAATGGTGGTCAACTCAAAAACAAAAAAGCGCAACACCCAAGGAGGTAATTAAACAGGATATTCAACCAAAGAGTAAAAAATCACCTCCCAGGACTAATCATATTGACAAAGATTTGACGAAATTGAGGAGCGAGATGCGTAAACGTGAAGATGAAATAGAGCTCCTTGAAAAAGAAAAGGCTGAGTTGGAAATGGAGTTGGCCAAACCCGAAACTTATGGAAACCCTGATAAGCTCTTAGAGATCAATCAGCGTTTCGAAAAAGTCTCTGGCCATTTGGAAGATTTGACCATGGCCTGGCAAGAAACTGGAGATCAGATTGAAAAACTTGAAGCATCCATAACTCAATGAGTCAGGCATTTAGCAGTATCCGTGTTGGCAAGAAGTATAGACTCACCAACTTTGGAGAAGTTTCTGAGTTCGAAGTGACTGAAATTATAGGAAGAAGGGACTTTAAATTAAAAGATCTTCACACCCTTGAATCCTATTCAATAAGCGATTTAATCAAATTTGGGAAAGGAAAGGACTATTCCCTCTGGGAAATGGAATAACTATGTTCTTTATCATATCACAAGTCTTTTCCTGGATAATACTGCCTCTTAATCAGATATTGATTGCTTTAGGTGGTTCGATTTTTCTAAAGCCCAGTAAATGGAAGAAGTACAGCCGGTTGACATTCTTCTTCCTTCTGTTCTGGTACACCAGCCCAATTACGAGCCAGTTGGCATTGAAGCTTTGGGAAATTCCGGCAACTCCATTTGATTCTCTCGAACAGTCCTATGAGGTAGGCATAGTGTTAACTGGAATGTCAAATATGAGGACTTTACCCACTGACCGACCACATTTTAGTGAGGGTGTAGATCGCATCACTGATGCAATTACACTTTATAAAAGGGGTAAAATTAAAAAGCTTCTGATCTCTGGCGGTTCGGGAAGTCTCTATTTCCCTGAACTAAGAGAATCTCTACGACTTAAGGATTTTGTGACAACTATGGGTGTATCAGCTGATGACGTTTTTGTTGAAGATAACTCCGTCAACACCCGGCAAAATGCAGTAAATTCAATGGCAATCATTAAAAGTACCTGGCCAGAGTCGGATTATTTGTTAATTACCTCCGCTACTCACATGCGGCGGGCATCAGGTTGTTTTAGAAAGGCTGGCGGCCATCCAACTATATTTAGTACAGATATCAAGAGTTCGCCATTTTCCTGGGATTTTAGAGCATTGGTTCCCAGTGCTGAAGCACTGGTTCATTGGACAACAATTACAAGAGAAATAATAGGTTGTATGGCGTATTGGGTGGCAGGATATATTTGATATGGTCTTATTTTTTTATAAAACTATCAGACTGTTCTCCGTTGAAGAATATAATGTATTGACCAGGCTTAACTGTGCGAAGTGGGATCTCTCTGCCCTCTCCTTGTAGTATTACGTTGCCCTTCTCGTTTTGAATTTCATAGTCTGTGAACTGACTAAAAATTAGTCGATTTGCGGCTATGTTAAAGGTAACCGGTTCGTCATAGTGAACATACTCCAGTTCGTCGGAATAAAGAAACCTCCCGTTGGGCAACTCATATTTAATCCTGTATTTATTTGAGCCAATTAGATGGTAGGGGGAATACTCATAGTTAGTGCCTTCAAATACACCCTTTGAGTCATAAACTTCCAATTCTGACCAAAAATCACCGCTCAATTGCTCAATCCTGTATTTACCATCAGTTCTATCCCCTTTTGCCTCCCAGTATAAAATGGTATCATTCAATACCAGCTTAGTGAATTTGAAATTACTGTGGTAGTAAATCGCAAGTGGATTGACAATTTTAGGCGCACAATGTGCGATATGATTGACATCGATATAAACCGGTGAATTCTCACTCACCCCTTCAAAGTCAAGCCGCAAGGCAGATAACTTATAATTTAGATTAACCTTCTTCTTATTGACCCGTACTTCTTTCACACAAAATTCTCCAATCGCGGAATAGTATGGATTTTGCACATACAGGCTTTTCCCCTGATATACTCCGGTCATCTTCAGATCTACATAATAGATAGAATCTTCAACCTGACCGTTAGCCAGGTTCATTTCTAAAATGAGGAGTAGAAAGAGATAAAATTTTATGAGCTTCATGCTCTTCAAAGCGTTTAAAAACAGGGGATTCGGCCATTGATTTCCGAATAATTCTAATGTACAAATATTATTCCAAAATAAGCTACTCGTATCTCAAGGAGTCTATCGGATCTAACCTCGATGCCTTATAGGCTGGAATATAACCTGATGCAACACCTACAATTAGTCCAACTACTAATCCCAGTAAAATCCACAACCATGGAATAATAAAACCGCCGGAACTTAGGAGTTTTGATATCAAATTGCCTATCCCTATTCCCATAATTACACCTCCTAATCCACCCAATTGTGTGATAACGATGGCTTCGATTAAGAATTGTTGCCTGATTTTTTTGGGGGTAGCACCCAGAGCTTTACGAATCCCAATTTCCCTGGTGCGCTCAGTCACAGAAACCAGCATGATATTCATTAATCCGATGGAAGCGCCAAGAAGAGTAATAAATCCGATGGAAAAACCGCCTATTCTCAAATATCCAGTTACTTCTTCAAGCCTTTCAGCCAAAGATTGACTTTTTGTAATTTCAAAAGATTCCGGATCTCCGAGGCGATCTTGCCTTATACTCCTCATCAAACCCGTTGCCTCTCCAATAGCCATATCTATCTGGGTGGGGTCTTTCATTAAAACGGTCATTTCATATCTCAATTCTCTAAAGCCCGAATACTTACGGGCTGTTTCCAATGGAATCATTACGATACGATCTGCGCCATGTGCACCTCCTACACCACCTTGTTTTGTAAGTACACCAACTATTCTAAACTTGCCGCCTATCAAAGTGATATCCTTATTAATTGGTGACTCACGTCCAAAAAGGGTTTCATAAATCTCGTAGCCAATAATGGCAACGTTGGCACCACCTTGCTCTTCTACCGGGCTAAAATTCCTTCCATTTTCAAGATCATAGCCCTCAACAACTAAATAGTTTCTGTCTACCCCCTTAACATTGGAATTAGGATTCGTAACTCTGGATCTGTACTTTATTTCGGCAATACCAGAAATTGAAGTACTGGTTGATGGGGTTGAAGGAAAGCGATAATTAGCCTGAAAATGTTGGGCCTCTTTATACTTGATCGGAGGGTAATTTTTTTCAACAACGCCCTGGTTTCTTCTATTCCGGCTGGAGATTGACCTGATATCGAACGTATTGGCTCCAAGGCTACTAAAACTATCATCTACAGAAGCCTGAATGCCGTCAATAGCCGTAAGAATTCCAACCAATGATGTAATTCCGATGGCAATAATCATTGCCGTCAAAACTGTTCGCAATTTATTTGCGTTAATTGATTTCAAGCCCTCTCGTATATTCTCTGTGTAGTTCATACTAAGAAGGCGTAAATAGAGATAAAATGTTTCATTTATAATCAAATAGGATCGTCTATAACTTTCAGATCCCAATTCAAAGATAATAACCTTATCTTTCAACCCGGAGATAATACAATGGAGATAGTGATGCGGAAATTAGCAATTGTTGGACTTTTATTGGTGATGTCATTTTCATCGAAAGGATCTTATATCCTTATCAATATGGATGAAACACAAGCTAATCACCTGAAAGCGTATGGTATCGCCTACTGGATATTAACACAAGAAGTCGAGGTTGACTGGCTGCTGAATTATAATGGTGGCAGCTTTATGGTCAAATATTACCAACAGTTTGAAAATGAATGTATCATACGAGGAGTAAGTTATGAGGTGATCTCTGATGCTCACGCCAACTCAATCCTTGAATTAATCGCAAGTCCATCCTCCAATATGGATGTGATGAAGCTAGAGAAGTTTCCGAAGATTGCGGTGTACACTCCCAAAAGTAAACAACCCTGGGACGATGCAGTGACCTTAGTTCTAAGCTATGCAGAAATACCTTATGACGTCGTTTTTGATGATGAGGTTATGTTTGATGAGCTCCCAAAATATGACTGGCTTCATCTTCACCATGAGGACTTCACCGGCCAATATGGTAAGTTCTATAGAATGTATCAGAATATGCCGTGGTATATAGAGCAACAAAGAGAATATGAGGAATCTGCCCGGAAACATGGATTTAACAAGGTATCCCAACTTAAGTTATCTGTAGCGAATCGCATCAAAGCATATGTGGTAAGTGGTGGCTTTTTGTTTGCCATGTGTTCTGCAACAGATACCTATGATATCAGTTTGGCTGGGGAGGGAATAGACATGGTTGACAGGATGTATGACGGAGACCCTCCTGACCCCCGAGCTCAGCAAAAGCTCAACTTTGAAAATACTTTTGCTTTCGAAAAATTCATCATTGAACGAAATCCGTATATCTATGAATTTTCCAATATTGATACACAACCTCAGGAAAGAGGCTTAACTGAAAAGAACGATTATTTCAACCTCTTTGAATTTTCAGCAAAATGGGATCCTATTCCCACCATGCTTACGCAAAATCACACCCGGATCGTCAAAGGCTTTATGGGGCAGACTACTTCCTTTAAGAAGGATTTAATTAAGAGTGATGTAGTTTTAATGGGAGAAAATAGATCCATTAATGAATCCAAATACATTCATGGGGTAATTGGTAAGGGATTCTTTACATTTTATGGAGGTCACGATCCAGAAGACTATCAACACCTGGTGGGAGAAGAGCCTACCGACCTGAATTTGTATCCTAATAGTCCCGGATACAGGTTAATTCTCAACAACATCCTTTTCCCTGCGGCTAAGAAGAAGAAGCAGAAGACCTAGATCCTAAAAAGCTTAGAAATAGAAATTGAAATACAGTGAAGGAGTGAAGTCTAGCAGCTTAAGCCTTCTTTCACTTCTAACTAGCTCACGAGTTTCGAGATTGACATCGAAGTCGTATCGGATGTCTCGAATGTTGGCCCGATTGTAGAGGTTGAAAAAATTAATTCCCATCTTCCCTGATGTAAATTCACCAAATTCAGTAGTATACGACATCCCCAAGTCCAGTCGATGATAGGCCGGAATTCTTAAATTATTGGTACTAACACCACCCAGTACAAACAATTGATTCACAATGTCTTCACCCTCTACTGTTTGACCTAACTCAAAAGGAAATCCTGTATATGGTCGTCCTGATCCGTATACAAACGTGCTGGAAAATTCCCACTTCCCTACAGAAAGTGTGTTCACCCACTTCACCTCGTGTCGTTGGTCCAGGTTAGCATTATAACTAAACCCATTGTTTACATTCTGAAATTTGTTCTCTGCATAACTCAACGAGTAGGACACCCAGGAAGATAGCTTGCCAAGATCCTTAGACACCATGACATCCATTCCTTTGATATTGCCACTTCCCCTATACAATGCGCTCTTCTGTTGGTCATTGATTAAGTCCTGAAAACCAGAATCCAGCGCATAAGTAGTCAGGCCATCAAGCGTCTTGTAGTAACCCTCCACATCAATGGTAACGATATCATTGTCAAACGTTATACCTCCAATAAAGTGGTTAGACCCAACAGTTGCCACATTTACACCATCTGAAACTAACCAGAATGATTGCTGAGTGGCAAATGGGTTGTTCGAGTTTACCTGGCTCACAAATTGATAGTAGCGGCCAACAGCTCCCTTGAAATTAATCGAAGGAGTAAGTTTATAATTCATGGAGACCCTCGGCTCAAGATATGTATTGTCTGTACCCGAGTGATAGGTACCCCTTAACCCACCCGTAAGAGAAAGTTTTGGAATCGGGCTGTAGGTCTGTTGCATGTAGATTCCAATTTGATTAGCAATTTCCTTTAAAGACTGGCCATTGGAATTTAGGTTGAATGAGTTGTGATATTCAATATTATTACGGATGCTGAAAAAGCCGAAATTGAGAGAACTGTTTCGGTTAATCTGGTATTGATTATCCAATTTGAATGAAGTCTCGCTGATCAGATTTTTGTCTTTCAAATTGAGGTCCTCGTAATAGGCAAACCCCTCTCCGTTGAAATCAAGGAAATAATCAAGTTCGTGAGTCCTAAAAGAACTTGAATGTGCCATGGTCATTCTACTGGACAAGAGTGGCGTCCATTGGTATTGATAATTAATGCTGGCTCCAGTATTACCCCATGCTGTGAGCTCCTTATATTCTTGATTGTAATAGACATCATTTGATGGGTTATCAAGAAAATCGTTGTCAATTACCTTGAGCTTGTCCCCACTATTGTAGAAGCTTATGCCCAATTTCTGACCCTCCTTAAGTTTTACATTCACCCGTGCATTTACATCATAAAAGCCAAACTCGGGATTAACATTCTCAATGAAACTGTCCTGGCCAAAATTGGACACCTCACTTGGCCGACCTTTTTTCAAATTATCGGTAATGCCATTAAAAACATTGGTTTGAATTAAATCGGTATATGACCGTCGCCCTGCCAGAAAGAAGGAGACTTTATCTGTAATGGCTGTCTCTACCATCATGTTCAGACTCATTAAGTCTAGGCTGACATTTCCTCTCGTTCTACCATCAAATGCAACTTCTTTACTTTCGATATCGAGTACGCCGCTCACGCGAGTTCCATATTCAGCACCAAAACCTCCTTTGAAAATATCTATGTTATTAATGACATTGGCATTAAAAGCACTTAGTGTACCAAAAAAATGACCAAGGTTAAAGACTGTGAAACCATCAAACAAAACAAGATTTTGTCCTGCACTCCCCCCCCTAATTGAGAGTCCTGACGAGCTCTCACTACTGCCATCCACACCCGGAAGCAACTGAATTGACCTAATCACATCAGCTTGGCCAAAACTTGAAAGCAGTTGAACATTGCCAGGGTTCATACTGATGGCACTGGCATTTGAGTTAATCGCGAAAGTCCTGGTCTGATCTTTTACCACAATTGCATCAAGTATGGATGGTTTTGAGGTCATCCTAACCTGGGCTAATCCTTTCTTGAACTGATTAGCTTGAATGATTGAACTTTGGTACCCTAAGTATTTTACTTCAATACTTGAGGTATCAGTTGGAACATTTTGGAGCATAAAATATCCGAACGAATTTGTAGTTGCATATTTACGGGAAGATAAAATGTGCAACGTAGCGTTCTGTAGTGGTTCACCACTGAGCTCATCTTTTACGAATCCGGAAAGTTGAATCTTTTCAACTGAATTGTCAATTGGGGCTTCATAGTAAACAGACCTTGGTTTGATAATAATTACCCTGTTTCCAGATTGGAATGTCAGGTCACTTCCTGAAAAAGTACTAATAAGAACCTCTCTCAAAGAGAGTGAATAATCAGGTTTATTGACCATAGAATTCGCCGCCAATTGATAATCATAGGCAAATCGAACTTGAAATTGATTCTCTATATCATGAAGAACATCTGTCAGCTGTGCTCTATCTTCCTGAGCATGCAGTGAGAATGCTATCAAAAATGTCGATATCGTCAGGACTTTCTTCAAACTATTTTATGAATACCTCTCTTCCTTCCAATCTATAATCGTATCCCATCGGTTTGAATACCAAGTCCAGGGCTTCGATTAAATTGTCCTTATAGAAATATCCTTTATAAGGTCGGGTGTCAATTGGCAGGCCAATAATATCTAAATCGAATTGTCGGCTCAATTCTGTAACCACTTTTTCGAACCTGTCATTGTCAAAATAAAATTCTCCAGCTACCCATTTCTGACTGGCATCAAGGTCAAATATCCTTTCAATTATTTTTCCGTTTTCAACGAAGGCTTGTTCACCGCTGGTCAAAGTGATGCGCTGCGAGTCATTACGAACTTCAACTGAACCTGTATAGCAACTGACCTCAAGAATTTCATTTTCATAGGAAACATCGAATGAAGTACCTACAACAATAGTTCTGTAATCATCTGTTACGACTTCGAATGATTTACCTTTAATTACATCGAATCTGGCCTTGCCAGACAACTCAATGCTCCTGCTCTCCTGCCAATTTTTATCATATGTAATGGTCGAAAGAGCATTTAGAGTAACCCCACTACCATCCGGTAGATTCACCGCTTTAATTTCACCGGTGCTACTTTCAATGGTGACTACGGTGTTGTTGGAAAAGATGAAATAACCAGCTAGTAATAGAACCGAAACTGCCGCAGCTAGAGGCTGCCACAATAGAC